>DASWTL010000415.1:0-10604 GCA_036402155.1 Sphingobacteriaceae bacterium
CTTTCCCGGTGATCCTGGAGCCCGTCGGGAGTTCTGGTAGCGCTATAAGCACTCAGACTTTAGAAAGAATAAAAAGGGGTTACATGGTATGTCAATACGATAGAAGAGATGCAGAAACCATGGGCCCTGTTTATGTCGAAAATGACATGAATCAATTGGAATGGTGGGCCTGGAATGCAGGCAGGTGCGTAGATTATCTTTACACAAGAAGCGATGTAGACAAAAATAAAATTGCCGTAGCAGGTCATTCTCGGGGGGGGAAATCGGCTTTACTATCTGCGGTGATGGATGAAAGAATTGCTGCTGTCATTCCCAGTCATCCTGGTTCAGGAGCCGGAACCTTTAATTTATGGCGATATGGCGGCGAGAAATTTGGAGGTGAAACGCTGGAGATCAGCACCCGCCAATTCCCTTACTGGAACAACAACCGCATGCGGTTCTTTATCGGTCGTGAGAATAAAATGCCGTTTGATAGTCATTTCCTTGTTGGACTTATTGCCCCTCGTGCTTGCTTGATCAGCACAGGGATACTTGACGGAGTAGGTGAGGTATGGGGTGATCAACAAAGTTACCTTGAATCAAAAAAGGTTTACCGCTTGTTAGGAAGGGAAAATGCTTTAGGGTTTTATGCTTCTCCTGGCGGCCATGAGGTTACGCCTGAAATGAGAAAAGATTATCTGGACTGGTTAGATATGCAATTTGGAAAAAAACCATTTGCATTCAAAGAAAATTTGGTCTATTCCTACACATTTGACGAATGGAAAAAAGCTACAGGCGAAAATATTAATGTAAATAATATGCCTGAATATGGAATGTCAGACATTTTAAATAAAGCCGACGGAAAGAAAATTAAAACGCCTGAAGAATGGGAAGCTAAAGCTGACCTTGTCAAAAGAAAGATTAAGGATATAATCGGAACAATTCCCGATCCAAAAACAAAACAAATTGAGCCTGCGAAGCAAAAAAAGGCTATGAGGGGTGGTGATCTCCAAACAGCTGAAATTCCTGTGGACGATAAAGTAATTGCCCATTTGACATGGCAGGTTCAGAGTAAAGCTAAAGTTCCTGTTGTAATTTACCTGCATGCATACCTGGATTCAAGAGGTTGGAAATGGCACAGGGGTTATAGTTATGATGTTAGTGTGGGTGAACGACTGGCAAAAAATGGATTTCTGGCTGTAGAATTTGATCAGTTTGGTTACGGGTTACGTAATCTCGACGCAAATATTGACTTCTTTAAAAAGAATAAAGATATGTCAGGTCTCGGAGTCATGATGCAGGATGTTAGCAAAGTCATTGACGCCATCAGTCAGTTAGATTGGGTGGATAAAAATAATATCGTGGTTTCTGGTTATTCTTTGGGGGGGATGGTAGGCCTGTATTCAGCAGCTTTCGATAACAGAATTAAAGCTGTGGCGTCTATTTCAGGATTTGGTTCAATGCGTATGGATTCTCATGGTGTTGAAACTGAAGGTTTGACAAGATATGCATATAATCGGCCAACAATTCCAAAGCTTGGATTCTTTGTTGGAAATGAAAAAAAGATACCTTACGATTACCATGAACTATTGGGCCTTATTGCTCCACGCCCGGTATTTATACTTGCTCCGCTACAGGATCAGGATTGGGTTTATGAAGATGTTGAGAAATGCTACGAGGAAGCATTAAAAGTCTATGATCTTTATGGGAAAAAAGATAATCTGGTTCTTAACAGTCCGAATGATTTCAACCGGTTTTCTATTGAATATCAGGAAAAAGTAATTAATTGGTTAACATCATTAAAGAAATGAGATAGAGGATGACTCAAGCAGTTCAATGGCATATCTTTGGGCGACTGTATAATTGGTAATCGCAGGAGTTCTATGATGTGCCATTAAATTTGTCTGATATTTTGTGCCTGAAAAGAGGTGAAAAGAAAGACGATAAGGTATGCTTTGGGCATTAAAATATCGCATGTGTTCTTCCCATTCCTAATCCTTTTTGTTGATTCTTATTAGTAGGATATACGTTGAATTAATTAGTTTTGGAGAGATAGCCGCTAAAATATTCGTACAACATGGGCTTCATCTTTCTTAGCAATCAAGAAGCTAATTACTATTGTTCTGCGCGTCGATCCTTGAATTATGCCGTCTTAAAAAGTGAAGAATCCCGAATAAAATTACCAACACGGCTGGCAAAATAGAAATGTGCTTTAGTGTATCAGCTCCCGCTATTAATTTGGCTTGTGTCCATTCTGAGACACCAGGAGAGCCAATAATTACATTATTTAACTCATTAACATCATGTCCAGCTGAAATCGATCTCGAAAGATTACTTTCATAAACAATTCCTAAATAAGGGATAATTAACGATGTGGAAAGCAGCCCGGCACCTCCCATTATCGATAACCCTAGTGTGCCTGTTTTTGGTAAAGTCTCAGATACTAACCCAATTAATGTAGGCCAGAAAAAGCATGTGCCCAAAGCAAACACACCTGCAGCAGCAAAAGTGATGTATCCACTCGAATTACTCAGCCAAACAATTCCAGCAAAAGATATAATAGCTGACATAAACAATAATCCCGTCGGGGTAATAATTTTAAGGATTATTCCTGCATGATATCTGCCTAATGCCATGATTATATTAACAAACACCAATAATAATATTGATGGGATACCTGATGAAGACAGTAATTCAGGGATCCATTGACTGGTACCTATCTCTATTGGTGCTATCAAAAGCATGCAGAATAACATGAAAATAAAGAGCGGTCGGAAGCATTCTCTTACCATTTTAGGGTAAGTGGCTGCCATAGTAATGCGATTTTGTGAGGGGAACTGCTGACCAATAAATTTTCCGCCGTAAATAATAACTGGAGGAAGCATAGCCAACATTTGAATTTTCCAGCCGAATCCACATAATGTTAATAAATAGGCAAGGATTCCTCCAATTACAATACCTGCAGGAAACCATTGATACCAATCATTTATTCTTTTTGACTTTGATTTCTCGTACCGGCTAATTATCATTGGATAACTTGCTGCATGCACAAAACCATTTCCGAATCCAACTAAAAAGGTAGACAAAAAAAGAGACCAGTAACCTACAGAAAGTATTGTGAAAATGATTCCAAAGAAATGGCAGATGAAAACAATAAAAAACATTAATCCACTACCAATCATATTTGATATTGGTGATCCGAAGAACATCGCAAATGTAAACCCCCAAAAAGCAGCAGAAGCTATATGCCCTATTTCACCAGGAGTTAAATTAAATTCGTTCCCGAGCACACCTAATATGTTAGCCCTTATTGCAAAGGTCATTGCAGATACAAAAAGTGCAAGACAGGCAGCGTCAAACGTTCTGTCATCGTTCCATTTCAGTTTCATATTTATCTCGGTAATAGCCGTAAGTTGTTTATTGATGATGGCTCAGCATTTTCGCGGATCTTTCTATAACTAATGATAAATCACAGCTGCTCTTTTATTATATCCATTCTGTAAAACCATCCAGCCAGTTAATCACTCAGCCATATCAACACTGCAACAGAAGCTTTTCACCTTGCGACCATTCTTCGGTTGAGTGTTTGCTTACTTACTGTTTTGCGCTATAAGTGTGATTAACAATTGTTGAACAAATATCTAAAATGATAAATCATTTTGCTGTAAAGTGTCAACTTTTTAGTTAAAATAACTGAGTTTTTTAATTACTGTAGAATATTTTGCTAAAAACCAGATTGTAAATTAATATCTTTAGAAAAATATTTTGCAATGACACATTGTCTTGACGAAGTTGATATCCGGATACTGCAACTATTACAGGAGAATTGCAGGTTAACCAACAAGGAAATTGGTGAGAAATTACATAAATCTACAAGTCCTATATACGAGCGCATTAAGCGACTTCAGGAGGAGGGATATATAAAAGGTTACATCGCAGTAATAGATCACAAGAAAATTGACCGCGGATTAGTAGCTATTACTCATATACAATTGCTCAATCATTCGGAAGAAAGTCTTAATGATTTTGAAGCTCAGATCATTAAATTTGATGACGTACTGGAATGCTTTCATATGTCAGGTAATTATGATTTTATTCTTAAAGTTGCTGTGAAAGATCTGAATGCATACCATGACTTTTTAATGAACAAGCTATTTAAGTTAGTTCCAAGCGGGCATGTACAAAGTACTTTTGTAATGAAGGAAGCTAAGCGGTCGATGGGCTTTCCAATTACTATTGATAAACAAAACAGATAGTAAGATTTGTTAGCTGCCTCTGATTCAGCAATGATCAATTACAGGGAATTTGTCGACAAAATTCGTTTACGGATTAATTATGTTCGGCTTATTAACCGGTTTGCAGGGTTTAGCAAATTTTCGTTTAAATGAAGGTCATTATCCAATACTCGTGTCTCAAACCCAGTAACCGGATACTTTGCCTCAATAAGATTTATCAAAAGCTCGGCCGCAACTCTTCCCGTTTCAAATGCAGGTTGTCTGATATAAGACGATGAATGCTGAAGTAATTCAACAACTTCCGAATTGCAGAAGCCTACTATTTCGGCGGCCCTGTAAGCTAAGTGCAACTGGGTTGCCTTATAATCCAATTCGTCTGCATACTCCCGAACCAACTTTTTAGTATCCTCACTAATCTCATAACTATCTCGCAAGGCCCGGGAAACGGTTGATGTCGAAAGTCCAAGTGAAGTGGCAATATCCTTAATAGTTGTGGGTTTGAAAATCTGATAAATGTCTAGTCTAAAATAACGAAAACCAGTTTTAATTCGGTTAATACAAAGATATCATTGAACAATAATTCTCTTTTATATGGACATTCATGTGTGCCGGCATCGGTTGCGTAAATATTTTAGGAAGCTGCTTATCTTTTTTGACATTAACTGAGTAGAATTGTTCTGGGAGTTCTGGTAGCGAAAAGCACACAAGAATCTCAAAGCTAAACAGGTGCTTTTGCGGGTTCAAATAATATAAGGTGAGAGCAAATGGCAAGAGTAGACATAAATTGCTGCTAAATATGACTATCAGTTTTCGGTGGGTTTGTTCAGTTGGATTTCCTGAAATGATATCCCGGATCCGGAATGATTTGAAAAGCATAGCTTATTAATGATATTGAAGCGCACTACATAGAAGCTTTTTGAACATTTGATGGTTACAATCCTAATACACTTGCTCAAGCCAGAAAAGAAACATGATACTTAATAGACAGAACTTAATACATATCAACCCATCCGATAAACTATTTTTTCCAGAGACGCATATCTTTAATTTGCCGGAAAAAGTCTTACAATTTGGTACGGGGGTGCTATTACGCGGCCTGCCAGACTATTTTATAGACAAGGCTAATCGTGAAGGTATTTTTAACGGCCGCGTTGCTGTGGTTAAATCAACAGGAAAGGGCAGCAGTGTTGAATTTGACGACCAGGACTCACTGTATACGATTTGCGTTCGTGGTATTGAAGGTCAAAATATTATTGAACAAAACATTATTTGCTCATCCATCAGCAGGGTACTCACAGCTCAAACGCAATGGCAGGAGATACTTGGCATTGCCGCTTCTGATGATCTTGAGGTCGTTATTTCAAATACAACAGAAGTAGGTATACAATTAACCCAGGATGATGCTCATGCCTGTCCACCAGTATCGTTTCCCGGTAAATTGCTTGCCATCCTGTATCATCGCTATAAAGCATATAACGGTGACCCGGCTAAAGGATTAGTAATTATACCAACCGAACTTATTTCAGACAATGGTTCCCGGTTAAAAGACATTGTTAAGGAACTTTCTTTACAAAATGCTCTGGGTGATGACTTTATTACATGGTTAACCGAAAATAATACATTTTGCAATAGTCTTGTTGACCGTATAGTGCCCGGTAAACCCGACGAAGACACCTTAAAAAAGTTATATGATGAGCTGGGGTATCACGATGACCTGCTTACCATTGCCGAGGTATACAAGCTATGGGCAATTGAGGGCGATGAAAAAGTGAAACAGGCGCTGAAATTCTATAAAGCAGATACGGGCGTAATTATTACTCCGGATATTAATATCTACAAAGAACTGAAACTGCGCTTACTGAATGGTACCCATACCTTAACATGCGCAATTTCATTTCTTGCAGGATTTCCGACAGTCCGCGAAGCATTTGAGGATGAAATAATTACTGAGTTCGGGTCAAGCCTTATGCTCGAAGAAATAGCAAAGTCGATTCCCTACCCTGTGGCTTATGATGAAGCACTGAAATTTTCTCAAAACGTGCTTGACAGGTTCAAAAACCCACAGATCAGACACCAGTGGCTTAGCATCAGTACAAATTATACGCTGAAACTCAGAATGCGCGTGATCCCGGTGCTGAGAACCTATTTTGAGCGTTTTAATGCTGTTCCCGAACATATAGCTTTGGGGTTTGCAGCATATTTGCTGTTTATGAAGTCGGTAGAAAGGAACGGAAAATATTTCGGCAATCTGGGGGAGGGCGATTATTTGATTGATGATGAACAAGCGATATATTACTCGGAATTATGGGACAATAACGCTGACGAAGCGGTAGAAATGGCGCTTGCTAATGAAGACCTTTGGGGACAAGATTTGACTAAGTTACCCGGATTTGCGCCTTCTGTAAGAAGACATTTGCAGGCAATTGCAGACAACGGAATAATGGATGTGATCCGGGAGACCCGGACTAAAAAAATATTTTAAAGATGAAACAGCGTGTTTTAAAAGTTCATCCGGCAGATAATGTTATTGTTGCTTTAACAGATCTGAAGAAAGGCGAGACTATAGAATATGAAGGTGATACCATTGTTGTGCAGGAGGATGTACAGGCAAAGCATAAATTTACTTCCATCCCTCTAAAAAGAGGGGATGAGGTAATTATGTACGGCGTGCTGGTTGGTAGGGCGCAGGAGGATCTAAATGAAGGAAGTCTATTAACTACTACGAATATAAAACATGCTGCGAGCGCATTTGAAATACGTGAGCGAAATACAAAGTGGATCGCTCCGGATGTTTCACGGTTTGCAGACAGAACGTTTAATGGATTTTATCGTACCGATGGAAGCGTGGGCACGGCCAATTACTGGCTGGTAGTTCCTATGGTGTTTTGCGAGAACAGGAACCTGCAGGTGCTGGAAGAATGCCTGATCACCCCATTAGGATATGGTCGTAAAAAGGCATACCAGGATCAGGCGATGAAGCTGATTAGTATGGTCAGATCCGGCAGTGATGTAGAATCGCTTTTGAACGCCCCGGTATTTGTTGAGCAGGTAGAAGATAAACAGGAGCGTCTTTTTCCGAATGTGGATGGCATAAAATTTCTGGTACACGATGGGGGATGTGGTGGTATCCGGCAGGATTCTGAAGCTCTTTGTGCCTTGCTGGCCGGATATATTACCCATCCGAATGTGGCGGGCGCTACCGTTTTAAGTTTGGGATGCCAGAACGCACAGGTGTCTATTCTGGAAAGAGAGATTTCGAAACGTGATCCGGCGTTTAATAAACCATTATATATTCTTGATCAACAGAAAGTTGGGACTGAGGCTGAACTGCTTTCACAGGCTATCAAACAAACAATCGCCGGACTGATGCAGGCCAATCAATACACCCGAAAGCCCGCTCCTTTGAGTAAGCTTTGTATCGGACTGGAATGCGGAGGGTCTGATGGGTTCTCAGGAATATCAGCCAATCCTGCAATTGGATATACCTCTGATCTGCTCGTTGCTTTGGGTGGGTCGGTAATTCTTGCCGAATTTCCCGAACTCTGCGGTGTGGAACAAAACTTAAGTGACCGATGTGTGAGTAATGATCAGGCTGAGCGGTTTTCAAATCTGATGCGTACATATAATGACCGGGCAATAGCAGCAGGATCTGGTTTTGACATGAACCCTTCACCTGGAAATATCAAAGACGGTTTGATCACAGATGCAATAAAGTCTGCAGGTGCTGCAAAGAAAGGCGGAACATCACCGGTTGTTGAGGTGCTTGATTATCCTGAAAAAGTAACCAGGCCAGGTTTAAACCTGTTGTGCACACCGGGGAATGATGTTGAATCAACAACGGCGGAAGTGGCGTCGGGAGCGAATATTGTACTGTTTACCACCGGGTTAGGTACACCCACCGGCAATCCCATAGCACCGGTAGTTAAGATATCAAGTAACACCACTTTGTTTAGCCGGATGAGGGATATCATCGATATTAATACCGGTACCATAATCGAAGGAGATGAAACAATTTCTCAAGCCGGAGAACGCATACTCGAATATGTAATCTCTGTTGCAAGCGGAGAAACAGAGGTTTCCGCGGTACGACATCATCAGAATGACTTTATACCCTGGAAAAGAGGGATTTCTCTATAATCTCTCAATAGCTGTGATAGATTATGCGCAATTAACTAGTTATTAAAAAAAAATTCAAAGATCATAAAGTGAAAAAATTTCTCGACGAAGACTTTTTATTGCATACAGATACTGCACGTATATTATACCACCAGTATGCTAAGGATATGCCTGTTATCGATTACCATTGCCACCTTCCTCCTGATCAAATATCGGAAGATAAAAATTTTGAGAATCTCACACAGGTATGGTTGTACGGAGATCATTATAAATGGCGTGCCATGCGGGCAAATGGTGTCCCTGAAGAATTCATAACCGGAAAAATGAGCGATTATGAAAAGTTTGAAAAGTGGGCTGAAACTGTCCCCTTCACTATTCGTAATCCGTTGTATCATTGGACGCATCTTGAATTGCAGCGTTATTTCGATGTGTATGAAATACTTTCGCCTAAAACGGCACGAAGAATATATGATGAGTGCACTGCAAAGCTTCAAACACCTGAATATTCCGTGAGGAATTTGCTGCGTAAAATGAAGGTCGAAACCGTAGTTACGACAGATGAGCCTACCGATGATCTGTCGTTTCACCAACAACTCAAGGCTGATGGCTACGAGATAAAAATACTGCCGGGATTTCGTCCTGATAAGGCTATGAACAGTGATGATTTACCAGCGCTCCAGGCTTACATCCACAAGCTTGGAGAAGTAACAGGCTTCCCAATCAGCGACCTGAACAGCTACCTGCAGGCATTGAAGACAAGACATCAGTATTTTGCAGAGAATGGATGCACCGTGTCAGACCACGGATTGGAGCAGCTTTACGCTGAAAAATATACCGAAGCTGAAATAGAAAAGATATTTAAAAAGATCCTCGATGGATCTGAGCTTACACAGGTTGAAAATCTCAAGTTTAAATCAGCCATGCTCATACATTTTGCAGAATGGGATCATGAAAAAGGGTGGGTGCAGCAATTCCATATCGGTGCTTTGCGTAATAATAACTCAAGGCTTTTAAAATCACTGGGACCAGATACCGGATGGGATTCAATAGGTGATTTTTCTCAGAGCGTTGCCATGTCCAGATTCCTTGATAAACTTGACACGCAGGATAAGCTTTCAAAAACCATTATTTATAATTTGAATCCGGCCGACAATGAATTGATAGCAACAATGATCGGCAATTTCAATGATGGTACGGTGGCTGGGAAAATTCAGTTTGGATCGGCGTGGTGGTTTCTTGATCAGAAGGATGGAATGACCAGGCAATTAAATACACTTTCGAATATGGGTTTATTGAGCCGTTTTGTAGGAATGTTGACCGATTCCCGTAGCTTTCTTTCGTATCCCCGTCATGAATACTTCAGGCGCCTGTTGTGCAATTTAATTGGTGATGATGTAGAAAATGGCGAATTGCCGGATGACCAGGAATGGCTCGGTAAAATAGTACAGGATATCTGCTACTACAATGCGAGGTCATATTTCAACTTCGGTTAATTTAATTATTAGCGGTCGGGGAGAATAAGATTTTTTTCACTAAACACATAACCTGTAAACTAAGTATGGAACAACCAAAAATGGGAAACTATCGGTGGACGATCTGTTCACTTGTATTTTTTGCTACCACTATCAATTATCTGGACCGGGCAGTTATCAGTCTCTTAAAAGGCGAACTGGAGGTTATTTTTAACTGGACAGAAACTGACTACGCCAATATAGTCATTTCATTTCAGGTATGTTATGCTTTGGGGATGGTAGGTGTTGGAAGACTAATAGATAAGCTTGGAACAAAGATCGGATACGCTGTATCTATTTTCTTGTGGAGTATTGCAGCAATAGGGCATGCCCTGGTAAAAACTACTTTCGGGTTTCTTGTTGCCCGTGCGGCGTTAGGGGTTACCGAAGCAGGTAACTTTCCGGCGGCTATTAAAACGGTAGCCGAATGGTTTCCTAAAAGAGAGCGGGCCCTGGCTACCGGGATATTTAATTCCGGGTCAAATGTTGGAGCCATACTTGCTCCGCTTACTGTCCCTTTCATTGCCGAAATGTGGGGCTGGCAATGGGCTTTTATAATTACAGGTATGTTCGGTTTTCTATGGCTTATATTTTGGTTTTGGTTATATGAAGTTCCCGCAAAGAAGGCACGGTTGTCAAAGGCTGAATTCGACTATATTCATAGTGATGTGGATGATCTGGCTGCAGTGTCAGTATCCGGAGACCAGACTTCAGCTTCCGAAAAAAGCGTTCCATGGGTTAAATTGCTAAGTTTTAGACAAAC
>DASWTL010000416.1:0-32235 GCA_036402155.1 Sphingobacteriaceae bacterium
TAATATAGCTATCAGCATGACTGAAAACGGAGACCCTTATGAGAATGCGCTGGCAGAACGGGTGAATGGCATCATTAAATCCGAGTTTAGCCTGTATCATTCACTACTAGGTTTGGAGCAAACCGGTAAAAAGATCAGCGAAAGCATTGAGGCTTATAATACGATCAGGCCACACCTTAGCTGTGACTTTCTCACTCCTGAAGTGGCTCATTTACAAACCGGAGTACTTAAAAAACAATGGAAGAGCAGAAACTATAAAGTAAATGAAAAAGAACTTGTATAGCTCAACTACAATTAACACTTTGCGGTGTATAGTCAATCTACAATTAATTCAATAACCTGTATAGCTATATTAGGGTAAGACATAAGCTATATTAGGGTGTCACTTCCTAAAATAACTATACACTAAATCAAGTGTATGGAAACAAAAGAAAGCTTCATTAAGAGAGCAAACAAACAGGAGGTTTTTGATCCCAGACTGATCAAAGAAATTGTAAGATCCATTGAAGAGGGTCTACCCCGCAAGGCAGCTATCGCCCAGTATGGGATGAGTCAAAGTGCTTTAAACAATTGGATGAAGACGTATGGTTCTTCCGATTATCATTCCAGTAAACGGCGTACTTTTAGTCCTTCAGAGAAACGTAGTGTTTTACGAGCCCTGGCGTCAGGGATGACCACCAGAGAAGTTCAGATCAGCTTTGGAATAAAGAATCCAGGGATTATTCGTGCATGGTATCGGGCAGCTCAACAGGAAAATGCAGAACTTAGCCTCAGCAACTTTAATTCTTCTATGGCTAAACAATCGACAACCGCTCCAACTGATGAGTTAAAGGCACTTCAAGAGGCTCTGGCTCAGGCTGAGCTTAAAATCAAGGCCCTGGATACTATGATTGATATCGCAGAGGAACAACTCAAAATCAATATCAGAAAAAAGTCTGGTGCCAGGCAGTCACTAAAATGAAACAGGATTATCCCTATCTTGGGATAGGAGCACTGTGCAGACTGCTTGGCAAGACCCGTCATGCCTGGTATGACCACCAATGGCGGCTTAAGGATATTGGTCTTAAAGAAGATATCATATTGCAGCACATCATGAAAATAAGGAAAGATCTGCCGCGTGTAGGAACGCTAAAGCTGCACCACATAATCGCCCCAAAACTGGCTGGTCACGGCATCTTGGTTGGCCGGGACTATCTGTTCGACCTGATGCGCGAACGGGGGCTATATATCCGCAGGCGTAAGCGGCGGGTGATTACCACCGATTCGCGGCATTGGATGCACAAGTATGCTAACCTGATCAAGGAACTACAGGTCATCCGGCCAGAGCAACTCTGGGTGAGTGATATTACTTATATCGGCATGAATTCGGGCTGGGCCTACCTGAGCTTGGTCACCGATGCCTATTCCCACCAGGTCATGGGGTATTGTTTGAGAAAGGACCTGTCGGCTCAGGGCTGTGTAGAGGCCTTAAAAATGGCCTTGAGTAACAGAATGTATAGCGAGCCGCTAATCCATCATTCCGATCGCGGATCGCAGTATTGCTCAAAAGATTATGTGCAATTATTAATGCAAAACAAGATAGCTATTAGTATGACCGAGAATGGTAACCCTTATGAGAATGCCACTGCTGAACGCATGAATGGTATTCTCAAATCCGAGTTCGACCTTTATTCATCACAGCAAGGTTTGCAGCAAACACGTCAGCGTATCGCCCGGCACATCACAGCGTATAACCAGATACGGCCACATGATAGCTGTGATAGGCTCACCCCTGAACAAGCGCACAGCAGATCAGGACCACTCCCAAAAAGATGGAAGAACAGAAATCGAAAAATATTCAAAATAGACCTTGTATAGTTCCATCAGGATTAACAAATTGCATTGTATAACCCAATCAGGAATAATTAATAAATCTGTATAGCTATTTCAGGGCGAGACAGTCACCGGGAAGCTACTACCAGGTGTGGACTTATGGTGGACTTATGGTGGAGTTAAGGTGGACTTGATGTGGACTTGAATTGGAAGATCGGGAGACGGTGTTGACTGAGAAGCAGTTTTCTGTATGCTAGAGATATTAACACTAATATACGAAATTCAGGGGGCGTTTGCAAAAAATCTACCTTTTCCGGAACGATTTTCGTCATAGCAGGTTACTATCAATATGGAACCATATGCAACACTTTCCGAAACCCTGAACGAGTTGCGCAGGGAAGGATATATTGAGGATTTTAACCTACAGCAGAATTGCCTCGAATGCCGCGAGGGGCAGTTTAAAGTATTCGCCGATGAGTTTAAAGTAGATAAATTTTACCGTTTTGAAGGGGAGAGTAACCCTTCTGATGCAGCAATACTTTATGCTATATCATCTGATACGAAAGGTTTAAAAGGAGTTTTGGTTAATGCTTATGGAATTTACAGCGACTCTGTGACAGACGAGATAGCCAAAAAGCTGGAAATAAGATAATGACTCCGGTTTCAGTTTGTGTCGATCTTTTAGTTACTTTATGGCATTTTATTTAGTTCTGATACTAAAACCGCCCGCATGTACGAATTATTCTTTCAAAGCTTCAATAATAGGATTGCTTTAACCCAAAAAGAAGAAGAGATCATTCAACCGTATCTTATGCCAAAAAAGATACGCAAAAAGCAATACCTGTTACAGGAGGGAGACACCTGTAAATTCATTGCCTTTGTAGAAAAAGGAGCATTAAGGGAGTATTCGGTTGATGAAAAAGGCAATGAACACATTATTCAATTTGCACTGGAAGGCTGGACTATATCAGATTTGTACAGTTTTCTTACAGGTGAACCATCCACTTATAATATAGATGCAATAGAGGATAGTGAACTGATCCTGATAAGCAAAGCTGCCCACGAAGAACTGCTGCTAAAAGTGCCTAAGTATGAGACATATACGAGGCTGCAAATAACGGGTGCTTATATCGCCATGCAAAAAAGACTAACCTCCATTATTGGTTCTACTATAGAAGAACGTTTCACAAATTTTACTGTGTTATACCCGGATATCGTTCAGCGTGTACCCCAACATATGATCGCCTCTTATATGGGGCTTCAGCCTGAAACCTTAAGTCGTATCCGAAGGAAAATACTGACAAGTAAATAAACAGTTTAGTTTTCTACTTTCCCGATCATTGACTTTTGTCAATGATTTTTCTTGTTTATACGCAATGGTATGAGGCTGTGCACCCCATTACCTTTGCTTTATCAAAAAACAAGAATATGAAAACAAAGCAAACCATAGCAGTAATAGGTGCCACAGGTAGTATGGGGTCTGCTATTTCAAAGAGTCTTTCTAAAGGTAATTACAGAGTGCTTCTATGTTCAAATGGAGAAGAAAAAACGCTAACGATAGTTAATGAAATAAAGAAAAGTAATCCTGCAGCTGATGTGGAGGCCGTGGATTGTACTGTTCTGGCATCCTGGGAAGCAGACATTATCATTGCTGCTGTTCCTTATGCCGCAGAAAAAGAAATTGCCGAAAAAATAAAAGAAGTAGCTAATCAAAAAATTGTGGTCAGCATTGCCAACCCGTTGAATGATACGTATGACGGTTTAATAACAGCAGCCGATACCAGTGCTGCCGAGGAATTACAAAAACTGTTGCCTAATTCAAAAGTGATTAAGGCATTCAATACCACATTTGCAGCAGATTTTGAAACACCTGTGATTAATGGCATACAGGCAGATGCTTTTATTGCAGGTAATGATGAAGGTGCTTTACAACTGGTGTCTGAACTGGTTTCCACAGCAGGTTTTAATCCAATTGTAGCAGGTAACCTGTCGGTTAGCAGAACATTAGAAAATATGCAGCTTCTGCTTATTCAGCTGGGCCTGAAATACAATCACAACTGGCTGGCTGGCTGGAAAATACTGCATAATTAATCAATATTCAACAATCGCAAACAAATAAAATTAAAATCATAAAAACTAAAAAAATCATGAAAAGATTATCAATTATTCTATCAGCATTTGTGCTGCTTTCCTCATTTACCATTTTAAATAACGTTTGGACAAATGATGACCCGCATTCGCAATTAGGATTTACCGTAACTCACCTGGGTATAGCTGATGTTTCAGGTACATTCAATGACTTTGATGCAAAGGTGACATCATCAAAACCTGACTTCAGTGATGGCGTATTTGAATTAACTGCAAAAGTGAATTCGATAGATACCAGGGTAGAAGCTAGAAATAAGCACCTTAAGAGCCCTGACTTCTTTGACGCTAATAAATATCCTGAATTGTCTTTTAAGAGTACTTCTTTAAAGAAATCGGGAAAGAACAAATATAAGCTGCGTGGAGATCTTTCACTTCATGGCATAACCAAACCGGTAACACTGGATCTGGAATATAACGGGAGTGTAGAAAACCCCATGAGCAAAAAGCAAACAGCCGGTTTCAAAGTAACCGGAACTATTAAACGTTCTGATTTTAACCTGGGCAGCGGGTTTCCTGAACCTATGATCAGTGATGAAGTTCGGATTGAGGCAGACGGAGAGTTTGTACAGTAAACAGAAATAACTATTGATTATAATGTAATCTGCATGAGCTTGCCTTTTATGTATTAGCTATGCAAGATTCATATTCTTTAAAAAATTAAATACAGATGAAACCTGCATGAGCATACCGCTCATTCCGAAGGCATCCCTACGGGACAAAACCGAAATGAATATGCTCATGCGGGCCTCATAACCGTTAAAAAATAAATGTATACTAATGAAACCATCATGAGCATACCGCTCACAAACAGTAATGAATATGCTCATGATAGCTTCATAGCCTTTAAAAAACAATTATATTCTAATGAAAAAAATAATCAACGCGGGCGATGCTCCCGAAACAATAAATGTCGCTCTATTAGTGGCCAGAGTAGGTATTGCCGTATTAATGTTAACCCATGGGATACCAAAATTATTGATGCTTTTTTCAACAGAACCGGTACAGTTTCCTGCTGTGTTGGGAATGAGTGCTGAATTCTCTTTAGGTCTTACTGTTTTCGCGGAAGTTGTATGTTCAGTATTTCTTCTACTTGGTTTCGTTACCAGACTTGCAGTTATCCCCTTAGCAATTACTATGCTGGTGGCTGCCCTGCTAATCCATGCAAGTGATCCTTTTGCTGTAAAGGAGTTAGCAATGAATTACTTTCTGGCATATGTGGTGTTGTTCTTTGCAGGAAGTGGTAAGTATTCTATTGACTATCTGGTTCAAAAGAAGAGCATGGCAACAGCCTATGCAGGTCGGGGAGTAGAAAATCCGCTATCAAGGGTTCCGCAATAACTCAGAGTTAGTATAGAAGATATAACGTCTATAAACATCAATAACAGGAGCAGCAAATATGACAACGTTATCAGCATTCAAGAGTTTTACAGGTAGCTTAAGAGAACAGGAGCAGGTATTGCCTGCCCTGTTCATCGGTCATGGTTCTCCGATGAATGGTATCGAGGATACTGAATTCAGTTGCCGGTGGACAAACCTGGCTAAAGAAATACCTGTGCCAAAAGCTGTACTGGTGGTATCTGCTCATTGGTTTACCAGCGGTACCAGGATTACAGCAATGGAGTTTCCACAGACGATACATGATTTCGGCGGGTTTCCGGAGGAGCTCTTTGCTGTGCAATATCCTGCTCCAGGTCACCCGGCGTTAGCAAAAGAGACTGCCGGTTTGTTGCATTCAGCAAAAGTTGAATTAGACCATGATTGGGGTTTAGATCACGGTGCATGGACGATCATCAGGCACATGTATCCGGAAGCAAATATTCCGGTATTGCAATTAAGCATTGATTATACAAAAGGGCCGCAATATCATTACGACCTGGCTAAAGAATTGCGATCATTGAGGAAGAAGGGTGTATTGATTCTGGGAAGCGGAAATATGGTACATAATCTTCGTATGGTAGCATGGGACAAGATCAATGAAGAATATGGTTATGATTGGGCAAATGAAATGAATAGCCAGTTTAAGCAGCTCATTGCTGATGGTGATTTCAATCCTCTCATTAATTATCAAAGTTTGGGTAAAGAGGCCATGCTGGCAATTCCAACACCGGAACATTATTTACCACTGCTGTATACCCTGGGTTTAAAGGAAACTAAGGACGAGGTTTCTTTCTTCAATGATAAAGCTGTAGCAGGCTCCCTTACCATGACTTCTGTAAAGCTTGGATAGAAATGAACCGCCCGGATGAGCGGGCGGTAAGTATATTAAAACCTCTTTTTCTATGAAGCTATAGATCTTGTGACATTTAATATTAATTAGCCGGCGACAAGGGGCAGCCGACTAATGTACATCAGAACGCGTACCGGCGCATTCCGCCATCCACAATGGCTACGGTTCCGGTGATGTACCGTGCCCTCGGTGATACAAGAAACGCAGCCATGTTAGCCATGTCCTGAGGCTGGCCGAAATCGCCCAAGGGAATCTCAAGTTCAGCAAATTTTCTTCGTTCTTCTGGAGGGAAGAGTGGCCGGGTGTTCGCGGTATCTATAAGCCCCGGCTGCAAGCAGTTAACACGAATACCATAGCGTCCCAACTCTCCGGCAAGCTGCTTTGACCAAACCACTATGCTTGCTTTAGCAACCGCTGAGGCATTAATTGAACGTAACTCATAAGTGCTGGTAATGTTCAGGATAGAACCTTGTTCACGTTTCATAAAATGAGGTAAAAGTTGTTGCGTAAGCTGCCTGTGGCGATCAAAATCAAGTGTCATTCCGGCCTGCCATTCGTCTTCAGGTCCGATAACATCCAAAGCACGACTACGTCCCGCATTGTTGACCAGAATATCCAGATGCCCTAATGCACTCAGCGCAGCATCTGCAATCTTATGAGGCGCGTCAGGCGTAACAAAATTTTGACTTAGAATAACTGGTTCTATGCCGCCTTCGGCAACAATTTCCTCTTTAAGGGTATTCAGTAAAGTTTCATTTCTTGCCGTGACAAATACTTTAACTCCCTCTCTTCCCAATTCTTTCGCAATAGCCCGTCCAATTCCCTGACTGGCTCCCGTTATCAGCGCAGTTTTTCCATTTAAATACAAATCCATAATTTTAGCATGTTTTAGGCCAAAATTAGGTGTTGTAATAGCGTTTCTAAGATACATCAACCAATTGTATGATACGAACAAGAATGTAAGTAATGACAGTCAGAAAGATTAACTCAACCTATACACGTAACGAAAAATGTATCATTGAATGTGATCTTACTTATTTCGTTCACAAGCTTGGTGGCAGATGGAAGCTTCTTATAATAAGCAAATTAGAAAATAATAAGCTCAGATTTAGTGAGCTGAAGAAGGAGTTTTCTTTCATTACCGAGCGGATGCTGACACTTCAACTTCGGGCATTGGAAAAAGACGGGTTGGTAAAGCGCACAGTTTACGCAGAGATCCCTCCGAGAGTAGAATATGAACTTACAGAACTGGCTTTAGAATTAAGCCCAATTTTCCAGCTATTGAGTGCCTGGGGCAGCAAACATAAAAAGACTATAGAGGAAGGACTAAGTTAACCTGATGGATCTTTTCCTTGCGGCAGGGCATAGCATGCTTTCTTATTTCACTAACACAAATGCATTTTGCTCATCGCCCACCCATTTGTATTTATAAATGGTGCTTTGTTGTTGACCGTCTTTAGCTTTGTCATTATGCGAAATATAAAATAAACCATCGCCTAACGGACATAAGCCGGTAGCCCCCCATTTAAAAAACCAACCCCTGATACCAGATGCTGCATCTTTAGGGCCTGCATTCAATAAAGAAAGTGTCTTAACTTTGATATTTCTGTTATCAGATGGTATGCGATTCTTTACCGGCTTTTTATGGACATCAATTACAAACAGATCATAATTAGGAAATTGAGGTTTCGATCCGCGGTATACAGCGGCAAATAAATTTCCAGTGTGAGGATCGTAAGCCATATTTTGAATGCCATAACGTGTATTGCCTGTTTTTACAAAATACTTTTCCAAAGGTTTTTTGGGTCCGGAGTGGTGCAGCTTTTTTTGCGACAAAGGCTGTGCATATTTTACCCAATCCGTAACATCGTATTTCAAAATAACCTGGTGGTCGTTATCGTTTCGTGTAGTGTCTCCATAAACACCATATGCCACATAGAGATACTTTTTGCCAGAATTTGATTTTCCAATTGATGGAGCAAAGGCCACCCCGTCAATTCCTGAACATGCAAACCGGTGCGGTTTCTCTGTACTTCCAACTTTTACAGTTGCTTTATAGTCATTTACAGCCTCTTTGATATAAACCGTTCGAATGAGATCTTCCTTTTCTGCATTCATGTCCGGGCGTACAATGCGTGACCCATCAAATATGGCGATGTAAAAACCATCCTCATTGTGTGTTTCAATCCCCAATTCTTTTTTGATGCCCTTACCTATTGCATCATTTTTATATTCCAGTGATCCATATATTTTCCCGTCATCTCCAAAATCCAGATCGCCCAGATGCCCGACAAAGCCGGTTACACTACCAATTAATTTGCCGGAAAGATCCGTTTTAATCAATTTATCGGTAAAAGAAAAATAAGCATATCCGTTTACTTTATCCACCACTACACCCTGCACATGCATTTTACCCTGCTTACCCGAATAAATAGAATCTGGGAGGGGGAGAGTTTGAGACTCAGACGGGAGGGTTAACACTGTGATAATAATGAGGGATAAGATAAGTTTTTTCATCTGGTTATGGCGTTAAACTGACTTCAGCAAATATAAAATTGTTATTCTCAAGCGCACACCTTCTTAATTAAAAAAGATCTCATAGACGGTGAATTTGCTTGATGTTAAGTAAAATGTTTTGTGCCGACAGTACAGGATAGTTGAATGATCTTTCTATTATATCTTAGTTTTATATCAGGGGCTATGTTTTGATACAAAAATATTGATTATATTAGATACGAGTTTAGGTACGGGTACTATGGCTGATTACAGCGGCTTTTCTGATCGTGATCTGGCAAATCTTCTTAAAGCAGGGGATATTACGGCATTTAATGAAATCTATAACAGATTTAGTAAGGTGCTATATATTTACGCACGTAAAATTGTAGGGAATAAAGACGACGCTGAAGATCTGGTGCAGGATATCTTTGTAACTCTCTGGAATAAATCAGAAACGCTGGAGCTCCGGTCGTCATTATCATCTTATCTTTACGCTTCAGTCCGCTATAAATTCTTTGATCTCATATCCAGCCGAAAGATCCGGTCTGATTATATTTCAAAATTTCAATTACTGATAGACACCGGAGTTTGCTCAACCGACGATTATATCGACGAAAAGGAATTATCATTTCTTGTTGAAAAAGAGATTAATGGATTACCCCATAAAATGCGGGAAGTGTTTGAATTGAGCCGTAAAGCAGGCCTATCGCACCGGGAAATTGCTGAAAAATTAGATCTTTCTGAAAAAACGGTAAGGAACCATATCAACCATGCATTGAAGATCCTTCGTTTAAAGCTTGGAATGACTGCATTCCTCCTGTTTTTCTTATCATAAAAAAAATCTTCATTTCATTTAGGCTATAACCCCTTCCAGGCCGACATATAGTTAATAGCAGATAGTTGACTGCTTGCATAAATGAAAAAACATTCTGCAGAAGAATTACTAATTAAATATTTGAACGGACATTGCACGCCTGAAGAAAAGGTATTGGTTGAATCTGGCTTTTTACAGCATTTAAAAACTAATAAAGAGACTATTTCAGAGGAGGAGGTTGATGATGCTGTTGCAAGAATGCGTGTAGCTATTGATGCCCGGATCGACCATCATCGTATTCCCAGAAAGGGCAACTTCTCTTTCTGGCGTTTGTCTATTGCAGCATCCTTACTGATTTTTGCAGGAGTTTCCTGGTTTTTTATTCTTAAACCCAGGGCTGATAAAAATGCTCCTAAATCAAACTATGTAAATGATGTTAAGCCAGGCGGCAATAAAGCGTACCTGACATTGGAAAATGGTACCCGGATTACCCTGGATGATGCTGCTGATGGTAAACTGGCTGAACAATCAGGTATTATTATTACAAAATCACATGACGGGCAGCTGATCTATACCATTGTCAACCCCACTGCAGATATTTCACTATCAGGAAATAACATTATTGAAACCCCCCGCAGTGGAAAATATCAGGTTAATCTGCCTGATGGATCGAAGGTCTGGTTAAATGCAGCATCGAAGTTAACTTACCCTGTTCGATTCTCGGGAAATGTACGGAGGGTTAAATGTGAGGGAGAGGCCTATTTCGAAGTTTCTCCAAATAAAGCAATGCCTTTTCAGGTGGAAACCAGAAGCCAACTCATTGAAGTATTAGGAACACATTTTAATATCAATGCATATAGTGATGAACCTGTAATAAGGACCACCTTAATTGAAGGGTCTGTATTAGTGAAGCCTGATCAATCTACCGGATTGACTGGTAAATTATTAAAGCCAGGGGAAGAATCTCTTTTGTCGCCTAAAGGTATTGAAGTGCAGAGTGCTGATATAGAATCTGTTACATCATGGAAAAACGGCGATTTCATTTTCAGGGGCGAAACCCTTGCCAGTATTATGCGAAAGGTTTCAAAATGGTATGATGTAGACGTGTACTTTGAGAAGGGCAGTGATCAGGATTTAATTTTCAGCGGATTGGTTTCACGGTCCAAAAACCTGTCGACCATCCTGAAAACAATGGAATTAACCGGAAAGGTTCATTTTAGAATAGAAGGAAGGAGGGTCACCATTATGCCTTAAACTTTACTCTCTCCGATACAGACTTTCTTAAAACAATGACCGGAAGTGGTGGAACACTCCCGGTCGGTGTAAGGGTGTCTTTTTAATAAATCATCTGTAACAACTTACTAATTAACCCAAACAACCAAATGTATGAAATTTTACACCATTAGTTTGCCAGATATTTTTCTGGCAAAGAACAAAATTTTGATGATCATGAAAATGACTCTCCTCTTGATGATCTCAGGTTTTCTGCAAGTAAGTGCCGCCGGTTATGCTCAGAAGATCACTATGTCAGAGAAGGATATACCGCTCGAAAAAGCTTTTAAGGAAATAAGAAAACAAAGTGGTTATGACTTCTTTTACGACACCCGGGTTATACAGAATGCGAAACGCATCAATATTGATGTTGAAAATGCTACTATAGAGCAGGTTTTGAATCAATGTATTAAAGATCAGCCGTTAGTTTATTCAATAGTAGATAATATTGTCGTTATAAAACGGAAGGAAAATGTGCGAGGTTTTATTCAGCCCCCAAAAGAAATCGTACCTGTTGACACAATAGATATCAGAGGAACTGTAACTGATGAAAAGAATATTCCTCTTCCTGGTGCATCAATAAAAGTTAAAAATACAGATGTAGCTACAAGTTCTGATGGGAATGGCCGGTTTACATTGCTCGGATTAAAGGAAAATTCGATACTGGTTATTACCTACCTGGGATTTATTACTGAAGAGGTTTCTATTACAAATCAGCGGGTTGTAAGTATCACATTAAAGGAGGATTTGCAGAATCTGGGCGAAGTGGTGGTTGTTGGTTATGGAACACAGAAAAAAGCGAGTCTTACAGGCGCCGTTTCTACCATGACTGCTGAAAAGATGAATGTTGTTCCTACAGCAAATGTGGCTACATTGATGTATGGTAATTTGCCGGGACTGGTTGCGGTGCAAAAAACCGGCGAACCGGGAGCTGATGATCCGCGTATTTCGATACGCGGGAATGCAGGCGGTGCGCTTGTAGTTGTTGATGGCATTCCCGGACGCGATTTTAGTCGTCTGAATCCTAATGAAATAGAAAGCATTACTGTACTAAAAGATGCTGCCTCTGCAGCCGTATATGGTGTTAGCGGTGGAAATGGAGTTATCCTGGTTACCACGAAAAAGGGTAAGGTGGGTAAACCGGAATTTAATTACACTGCTAACTATGCTGTTCAGCGTGTTACCAGATTTCCCAAGCTGGTGAATTCAGCCCAGTTTGCAGAATTAAAGAATGAGGCAGCGGTTAACGTAGGTGGAAGCCCGATCTATACTCCCGAACAAATTGAAAAATTCCGTAATGGTACAGATCCCAATTACCCCAACGTAGATTACTATGATCTGTTTATTCGAGATAATACACCACAGTTTCAGCAAGATGTAACCGTAAGAGGTGGCAGTGAAAGTATTAAGTATTTTTTCCTTTTGGGTGGAATAAAACAGGAGTCTATGTGGAAAGGAGGTGGCCAGGACTATGCATTATATAACTTTCGGACAAATGTTGATGCAAAGATCAACGATGATCTGGACATTTCTGTTCAGCTGGGCGCCAGGACCGAAGACCGGAATAATTTAGTGCAGGATCAATTTCTTATGGCCTCATGGCTGCAGTATCAATGGCCGATTTTTAACCCCAGAACTCCGGATGGTAATATTGCCTCTACAAATTATGGTCTAATTGCTTACCTCGATCGTGATTTAACCGGGTATATTGAGGATAAAAGGAATATTTTTCGGGGTAACATTACCCTGAATTATAAAGTTCCGTTTGTTAAAGGATTACGTGCTAATTTAACAGCTTCACGTGATTTATGGTACCAGGATCAGAAAGACTGGCGTAAATCGTATGGACTATATACCTGGGACCCCGTAACTCAAACATCCAGGGAAACTGGCAGGCGTGAGAGCAATACACTCCTTTTGAAAAATATTAATGCTAAAGCCGCCAGTATCAGACCGTCACTTGATTTTGAACGGACATTTTCCGGCAACCACCATGTTAATGCGCTGCTTTTATATGAAGAATCACAGGATAATTATACCGATTTTTTTGCAAGCCGTGTAAACTATGTGGTGCCTATAGACCAAATATTTGCCGGGCCTGACCTCGGAAAAAGCAACGGCGGGACTGCAAGAAAGAATGGGAGGCAAAATGTAGTAGGTCGTTTAAATTATGATTTTAAGGGTAAATATCTTTTTGAATACAGTTTCGGATATAACGGATCACCAAGATTTCCTGAAGGCAACCGGTGGGGATATTTTCCCGGTTATTCAGCAGGCTGGAGGCTATCGGAAGAAGAGTTTTTTATGAAGAAATTTAAGACTGTTGATAATCTAAAGCTTCGGGCTTCTTTTGGAACTTCAGGAAGTGATGAACGTGCAAATTTTCAATACCTGGCGGGATATTCCTATCCTTCAAACAATTACATTCTTGGAAATAATGTAGTCACCAATGGCCTGGTAGAAGCCGGTACTATAAACCCGAATTTTACATGGGAAGAAAGTCAAACCTTCAATGTCGGATTAGATCTGGGGATGTGGAAAGGCTTATTCGAAATGGAACTGGATCTTTTCCATAGTAAAAGAAAGGGCTTTCTGGCTACCCGAGTATTGCAGGTACCCAGCACATATGGCACTACATTACCATTAGAAAATTTAAACTCTGATGATACCAGAGGTTTGGAGATCACTCTCCGCCATAACAGGAAGATAGGAGAGTTTAAATATTCAATCGCTCCGAATTTATCTTTTGTAAAGTCAAAATGGGATCACCTGGAGCAGAGAGAATTCATTTCTCAATACGATAACTGGAGAAATAATAATGAGGGCCGGTGGAAGAACAGATGGAATAGCTTAAAAGCTGTTGGTCAGTTCCAGTCTCAGGCTGAAATAAATTCCTCACCTATCCAGGATGGTAAACAAAACTCTACGCTCAGACCCGGTGATATCAAATTTGATGATTTTAATAATGACGGGGTTATAAACGGTGATGATATTCAGCCGATTGGAAGAGGTGATACGCCGGAGTTGAACTTTGGATTATGGTTTAACCTCGAATGGAAAAAGTTTTCGGTAAGTATGAGCTGGAATGGTGCCTCCAACTTTAATATGCAGCAACTTCAGAATTTAATTGCGCCGTTTAATAATGACATGAGCTCTTATGCCTATTTCATGGATAGATGGCGCCGTGAAGATCTCACAGATCCGAATTCAAAATGGATTCCCGGGCGTTTCCCAAGCACTCAGAATAATGGTGCTCCTAATAATAATCAGGCTTCTTCCTTTTGGATACAGGATGCTTCTTATTTAAGATTAAAGTCTTTAAATCTTACTTATAACCTGGGAAGCTCAATAATGAAGAAATATGGAATAAAAAACATGGCTTTTTCATTAAGCGGCCAAAATCTGCTGACCATCTCAAAACTGAAGTATATAGATCCTGAGACCAGCAGTAATGTTTTGCAGGGTGGACGTGGATCTTACTATCCACAGCAAAAAGTATTTAATGCAGGCCTAAATCTTACATTTTAATAAGAATCACATGAAAACTAGAATCATAGCAATACTTTTTATTCTAATTTCAACTGGTTGCATGAAGGATGTTCTTGATGTAAAACCGCTGGATAGAATTTCAGATGAAGATGTTTTTAAGTCTGAGCCCCTGGCAGTAGTTTATTTGGCTGCATTATACAACAATATCCCTATTGGTTTTCCGGGTCAGGTTTCGCAGGCACATATGACAGACGAGGCCTCTGTACCATATTCATCCCCCGGTCCGGTTAGCGGTTATGGAAATTATACATTAGCTCTTAATACCGGCATGTATTCCTGGATAAGAAAGGCGAATTACTTTTTGGAAAGGATAAATACCAGTACCCTGACTGAGGATCAGAAAAAGAAATTATCTGCCGAATGCCGCTTTATCAGGGCGTACTACTATTTCGATCTGGTAAAAAAATATGGCGGGATGCCTATCATTACTAAAACGCAAGATATTAATGAGGGTATCGACAAACTACAGGTAAGCAGGAATACGGAAGATGAAACATATGAGTTTATTTTAAAGGAGTTAAATGATGCTATAACTGATCTTCCGGATACCCGGGATGCAGCAAATGCTAACCGCGCTACTAAATCAACTGCTTTGGCTTTAAAATCCCGGGCCATGCTGTATGCCGGCTCGATTGCAAAATATGGAACTGTTCAATTAAACGGACTTGTGGGTATCCCTTCTCAAAAGGCTGTAACTTATTATACAGAGTCATTTAATGCCTCTAAAGCCATTATTGACGGTGGAAAATTCGGTCTTTATGATAAACTATATAATCCTGTTACCAAGGCAGGAAACCCGGCGGCAAACTATCAGAATTTATTTCTGGATAAAGGAAATAAAGAGGTTATTTTCCAAAAGGCATACAGCAATCCCGATAAAACCCATAATTACAATGGATTTAATATTCCGGAAAGTTTTAAGCCCGGCGCCTATGGTAATTCGATAAATCCTACGCTGGAAATGGTAGAATCTTATGAATATATTGATGGCACGGAGGGTGTATTGGATATTGGGAATGGCACTAAAGAGTATAGCTCTCCAAATGATCTTTATAAGAACAAAGATCCCAGATTTGAAGCTTCCATTATGAGGTCCGGTACTCCTTTACTGGGTAAGGTGGTTGAGATTTACAGGGGGATTTACGATGAGAATGGAACCTTGTATCAAACACGTAACGTCCCTTTTCCTAAAGATCCGGCTGTAATGCAGGTTGGAAAAGACGGGCCTTATACTCTTGGTGATGTTGGTAAAACCGGATTTTATATCAAGAAGTATATCAATACAACTGCTACTGTTCCTGATAACAAGTCAGACGAGAATTATATTGATATCCGGTATGCAGAAATCCTTCTTAATCACGCAGAAGCTGCTTTTGAGGGTAATATTAATACTACAGCTGCACTTGATGCCATCAATCAGGTAAGGGAGCGGGCAGGAATAAGGCCACTTACCTTGCCAGAACTTACGGTTGATAAGATACGAAATGAAAGAAAGGTTGAGCTGGCATTTGAGGATAAACGTTTCTGGGATATGAGAAGATGGAGAATCGGTACTTCTATTTTTTCAAACACATATGTACACGGGTTATGGCCCTATTTGAAATATAATAATGGCGCTTATACCTATATTTTTAAGATTGTGTCCGGATCTCCAATTGATTTGGGAAGAACAAGGCTTTTTGCAGAGAGAGACTTCTATAGCAACTTAAGTGGCTATATCAGCACAAATAAAAATATTATTAATAATCCCGGATGGTGATTTTAAATCAATACACATGAAAGCTACATTTTTATTCGTCATATTTTTTATGTTATCAGTTACCGGATGTACAATTGATAATTACGAGATGCCAGAACTAACATTATCGGGGAGGATTGTTGATTCCGAAACCAGTAAATTAGTCGAGTCTGGCGGCAATAATGCCGGTTCAATCATCCGGTTATATGAAGGGGATGCCACTCAGCCAGTTACATGCAGAACATATCCGGATGGAACATTTTCAAACACCAGGGTATTTCCAGGGAGTTATTCGTATGAACCAGAGGGGCCTTTTACTCCAGTATCTTCAACCCGCGAAAGTATCGAGATAAAAAACAATACTGCGGTCGAGATCCAAGTGATTCCGCATGTAAGGGTGTCAACAGAGCTGATAGAGGTAACAGCAACTTCGGCAAAAGTTAAATTAACCTATCAAAAGGTAAATATGGGTCAGGTATTAGCAATGATCGGTGTAGTTTGGAGTACTTTTCCTAATCCTAATACATCTACATTCGCTGGCGGGGCTATTCTACAAGACAATGTAGCCTCTCAAAATCCAGCTTCGGGTGAAAAAGTATACACACTAACAAACTTAAAACCCAAGACAAAATATTACTTAAGAGGTCTTGCACGTACTAATAATACCGGCAATTATTATAATTATAACACGCAATTCGAAATTCAAACGCAATAGCTATTTCTTAATGGATTATGCAGACTGTTTTTAGTTTGTATAATCCATTAATCTCCCCGGAATAGCTGTTCAACCAGATTCAGTAGTACATTCATCTGAAAGGAACTGGAATCTTTCAATTGATCAGGAAACAATTTATTTAGCATGAAAAAAAATCCTTTAGTTTTTATTTTCTCCCTGTTCTTCGTTTTTAATCTTCAGGCCCAAACCGGTGACCCAAATCTGGGGATCATTCCAGCTCCAAAGTCAGTTGTTTTAAAATCAGGGCAGTTTCAAATTAACAAAAACACAGTTATTCAGTATGCAGCAGCTAATGATAAAGCGCAAGCCGAGTTGTTTCAGCTATTTCTTAAAGAAAAATATGCTTTGAACCTGCCGCTCACAAAATCTTCCTCCAAAAAAGCGGGAGTGATCAGGTTCACGTCAGTGAGTTATTCAGGAACAAATCCTGAAGGATATCTCCTGAACATTAATCCTGAATTAGTTACCATTTCCGGAAAAGGAGCAGGCCTCTTTTATGGATTACAATCCCTGCTTCAGATAGTATCTCAGGAACAATCAGCCGGGCTTAACATTCCATGTGCAGAAATTGTTGATGCGCCCCGTTTTCAGTATCGCGGAATGCATTTGGACGTTGCCCTGCATTTCTTTCCGGTAAGCTTTGTTAAGAAGTTTATCGATATGATGGCTCAATATAAGCTAAACACATTTCAGTGGCATCTTACCGAGGATCAGGGCTGGCGTATTGAGATAAAGAAATACCCCGAATTAACAAAGTCGGGAGCCTGGCGGGCGCAAACCCTTATTGGAAACCTTCAAAATCCCTTAGGATATGACGGTATCCCACATGGGGGCTTTTATACTCAGGAAGAAATACGCGATGTGGTTGCTTATGCAGCGGCACGGCATGTGAATATTATTCCGGAAATTGAACTTCCCGGTCATTGTATTGCAGCACTGGTAGCTTACCCACAACTGGCTTGCAATAACAATCCGGGGCCATTTAAAGTAGTGGAAGGATGGGGTATTTATGATGAGGTTTTTTGCGCTGGTAAAGAAAGTACGTTTGAGTTCCTGGAAGATGTATTTACTGAAGTTATGGAGTTGTTCCCTAGTAAATATATTCATATTGGCGGCGATGAGGCCCGAAAAAAGCGGTGGAAAGCCTGTGATCTTTGTCAGAAAAGAATTAAAGACAATGGCTTAAAAAATGAACATGAACTTCAAAGTTATTTTGTACAGCGGGTTGAGAAGTTCCTGAATTCAAAAGGCCGCTCAATTATTGGCTGGGATGAGATTTTGGAGGGCGGCTTAGCGCCAAACGCTACGGTGATGTCATGGCGGGGAGAGAAAGGCGGCATCGCTGCAGCTAAGCTCGGACATGATGTTGTGATGGCGCCTACAACAGCGGTTTATTTTGATTTTGCACAAAATAACGCGGAACAGGAGCCACTTACAATTGGAAATTTTCTGCCTATAGATAAAGTGTATTCATATAATCCTGTGCCTGATGAGCTAACCGAAGAACAAAAGAAACATATTATTGGTGTGGAAGCCTGTGTGTGGACAGAATACATGAAAACTCCTGCTAAAGTTGAATACATGATCCTCCCGAGGATGTATGCATTGTCTGAAATTGCCTGGAGTCCATTAGAGAAGAAGAATTATAAGAATTTTTCTGAGGAACGCCTTCCCATACACCTTGGCAGACTGGATAAAACCGAAACGCTTTACTTCGTCCCTCCAGCTATTGGAATTAGGAACAGTGGTTCATCATTTAATGGCGCGCTGAATGGGTCACAAATTACAGTTTCTTTAAAGCCTTCAGTTGCCGGAGCTAAGATCTTTTACACCTTTGATGACATTGATCCACGGGAAACCGATTTGGTTTATGAAAGACCAATTACAATAAAAATCCCTGAAGGAGATAAGCGCATTCTGAAAACCATTGTGATTACCCCCTCAGGTAAGCGAAGTGCAGTTACCAGAACAGTGTATGTTAACAGCCAGGTAAACCGACCCTGATTTAAATGACACCAGATGTTCAGTAAATCCTTTTTATACCTCGCTTTTATCACCTGCATACTGTCAGCACGGGGGCAGTCAAGCTATTTGGTAGGTTCCTCTAATGTAAGCATTGAACCCGATAGCAGTATATTTTCACTGGCGCTGGCCGGTTATGGTGCACCAAAGGAGGGCCGTTTTAGTATTACCTGGAAATATATTAGCCGGGTATCAGACCTTAAAGCGCTTGTTGGCTTAAATGGAAAATTTTATGCTGTAACTGCTAAAGACGAATTACTGGTCGGCATTAGTACAGATCAATCAATAACCTGGACAGTGGTGGGCAATGCGAAAAACATACAAAGCCTGGGCGTTTTCAATGGAAAACTTTATGCATCTACCAATAGAAATCAGTTGATAGTTGGAACTCCTGTACCTGAAGGTATTTCCTGGAAAAGAGCTGGAAAAGCAGGACAAATCTCGGGTTTTGCCGGTTTAAATGGACAACTGTATGCAGCGACAGCCCGGAATAAATTATTGGCTGGAACCTTTTCCAGCAACAGGGTAAGCTGGGCGACTATTGGTGAAATCCCCGATACGCTGATAAGCATGACTAGTGATGGTCAAAAGATTTATGCTATTAATGCAAATGATTCATTATGGAGTGGGATGCCGGAGGGTAATGAAATAGTATGGACAGAGATTGGGCGAAACAATGCGGAAACCTATAACATTCGCATTAAACACATTACCGTATTAAATAATCGTCTTTATGCTTTATCAAATGATGGGAAGCTTTATCTCGCAGAACATAGCACGAATGGCAACTTATCCGCCCGGGCACTGGCTATTAAACAGCGGGATGAAACTATAGTGATAGTGGGGGTTGATATTGTCACGTTCAGTTCTTCATTCATAAAAGAGATAAAAGAAGCTCTATTTGAGAAAAGGGGGCTTCCGGAAGCGGCCATCTTAATTAACGGTTCTCATACGCACTTTGGACCTATAACACAGAATTGGCTTACCTGGGAGGATTTTTATCATCGTCCGGACAGCAATTATATGAATATTGTGAAAGAAGGGATTATCCGATCGGTAGAATTAGCCCTGGATAATATGACTCCTTCTGCCATATATTTTGGAAGAGGAAATACCAATATCGGATATAACCGGAGAGGCTCCTATAATCCTGATAAGCCATATGACAAGACTTTAGATGTACTGAAAATACAATCTGAAAGTTCAAATCAAAACAATGTTATGTTCCTAACAGGGTGTCATCCGGTAGCTTTTAAGAAAGGTCCGGAGGCGTTTACCCTGAGCGCTAATTTTCCGGCTGTTGCCAGGCATCAGATAGAAAATAAGTTCAATGCGAACAACTCTATTTTTATTCAGGGATGTGCCGGTGATATTAATCCTAGAAGCAATAACTATGTACAAACAGGCAACGAGTTGGCTAAGGATGTATTACAAATTTTAGAAAGCGATTTGAAAAGACTTAAAGGAAAGATTTCGTATTCTTTAGACACTATTCAAATTGCCGTTAAACCCTGGAGTGTTGCAAGGATTGAGGAATTTAAAATGCAAAACAGTATAAGGGCAGGTAACCTGGAAGCTGACAAGAATATCCGTTGGGCCAACCTAATGTTAAAGAAATATAAGGAAAATAAAGTTCCGACCTCCTTACCTGTGCTTGTACAAACAATCAATATAGGTGAATGGAAGCTGGTAGGATTGTCAAGGGAAGTGGTAACTGAATATGGGCCTGCGATACGGAAGATCTGGCCAGACAAGCTGGTTTCGGTGGCTGGATACTGCAATGATATTTCAAGTTATTTACCTAATCGCTGGCATGTTGAGGCCAAGCTATACGAAGGAAACGAATCATTTTTCTGGTATGGTGAAACGGCGTTTTTTCCTGAAGATGTGCTGGAAGCTTTAACAGGAAAAATAAAATCACTTAATAAATAATCCTCGTAATAAATCAGTTCGCCTTTAATTATTAACCATATTGAAAATGAGAACCCTGACCGGCAATCTGGTATTCTTAATAACCTTATATTTGAGTTTAGCAGAAAGGGAGAATGTCCGTAATGATAAGTGTTGAAATATTAACTCAAAACTGTTTCCTTATTAAACCTTCCCCTATAATCAACTGGAGATAAGCCGGTTATCCGTTTAAAAACTTCCCGGAAAGCTTTATCATCCGAATATCCCACTTCATGCATCACCTCAAAAATGCTTTTCCTGCCTTTCTCCAGCGCACTTTTGGCAACTTCCACCTTTACACGCTGCAAATATTCAACCGGGGTATTGCCTGTTGCTTTAATGAAACGTCTGTCGAAGTTCCTCCTGCTGGTGGCCAGGTCTGATGCCAGTTTCTCAAAAGAAATCCGCTCACCCAGATTTTCCTCGATATAGCTTTGTGCTTTTTTAACCAGGTCGTCCGTGTGGTTCTTTTGAGTTTGAAAAATGCTGAATGGCGATTGAGATGAGCGTTCGAAATCAATCTGAAAAATTTTTGAGCAGTAAATTGCTGTCTCCCGATCAAAATATTTTTCTACCAGAAAAAGAACAAGGTTCAAAAACGAGTATGCTCCGCCATTGGTATATATTCCCTTTTCGACAGCAATTAGTTTATCTACCTGCAAATCGATGTTTGGAAACAACCGTCTAAAGCCTGCTGCCGCATTCCAGTGTGTAGAGCAGGTCTTACCATCCAGTATACCCGTAGCAGCCAGCAAAAATGCTCCTGTGCAGATCGTTGCAATTTCTGCACCTTTTTTATACTGCTCCCTGGTCCAGGTAATCAGTTCCTGATTATCTTTAAGGATATTTTCATAATCGTGAGAAAGGGAAGGGATGATTACCAGATCGGTTCCTTTGATTTCCCTGATATTAGCCGGGTGCAGGGAAAAGAAACCATCACTCAATTTCAAATTGGTTGAAAACCCGGCAACTGTGATCTCAAGCATGGCCTTGTTTCCCAGAGTTTGCCAATAATGGTTTGCCCGGTTTAATATTTCAAATGTACCGGTTACACTGCTTATGTTTAGATCCCCTGTGGGGATAACTATTGTTACTTGTTTCATGGCGATTAATTGGCAAAGTTACCTATTCTGATTGTCCAAATCAACCCGATAAAAAGTCTATATTGCACCGTTTGGTAACACTCTCTAGACAGTAATTTTACCTGATAATTTTGCAAACCTTAATTTAAAATAACATGACATCAGATTTTACGGCTACTATATTGGTAGACCAAACCCCGAAAGAAGTATTCGACGCTGTCACAAATGTTCGTGGATGGTGGTCGGAAGAGATTGAAGGCAATACAGCCAGTCTGAATGATGAGTTTACCTATCATTATGAAGACGTACATTACAGTAAAATGAAATTGATAGAGGTTATACCTAACCAAAAGGTGGTCTGGCTGGTTAAGTATAATTATTTTAAGTTCACTGAAGACAAAAGCGAATGGACAGGCACAAAAATCAGCTTTGAAATTGAGCAAAAAGGTGATAAAACGCAGCTTATCTTTACTCATCATGGCCTCACTCCAGAAAATGAATGTTTTAATGTATGTTCAAATGCCTGGGGGCAATACATACAGCAAAGCTTATTCAACCTTATAACTACAGGCAAAGGTCAGCCAAACCGTATAGGAAGGCCCCAAACTGCTGATGAAGAGAAGCTCGGTTCTGCCAAAAATCAGAATTATACAGCCACCTTGGTAGTCAATACAACCCTCGCTGGTGCATTTAAAAAAATTAACAGTGTAACCCTTTGGTGGACACAAAATCTGGAAGGCAGATCTGAGAACCTAAATGATGAGTTCACTGTTCGTTTTGGCGATGTACATGAGTCAACCCAGAGAATAGTTGAGTTAGTTCCTGAAAAGAAAGTAGTATGGCTGGTAACCAATAGCAAGCTTAACTTTCTGGAAAACAAACAGGAATGGACAGACACCAGGATCAGCTTTGAATTAAGTGCGCAGGGGAATAAAACACAGGTAGACTTTACTCATTTTGGTTTGGTTCCGCAGGTAGAATGCTATAACGATTGTGTTAAAGGGTGGGACTATTTTATAAAGGGAAGTTTGTTTAAATTATTGACAGAAGGTAAAGGAACACCCGAATCCTGATTGCTACCTATGGATTGGAACCAATAAACTTAAAAAATATGAAATCAAAAATAATATTCCTTGTTATGATCGCTTTTGTAACCATGAGCTTTCATAATCCTGCCGGTTTAAGTGATGCCGAGCGCAATTATGCTTCAAAACTTTTGCAGGAAACGCAAATCGAACTTCTTAACAAATTGAGAAGACTTACACCAGAGCAACTGAACTTTAAACCCGATACAGCCAGTTGGTCAATTGCAGAATGCGTTGAACATATCGCAGTGACTGAAAGCGGCCTCTTTGGTATCAGTCAATCTGCAATGAAGCAGCCGGCTGATCCTTCCAGGCGTAGTGAAGTGAAGATGAGTGACGAGGCTCTGGTTAAAATGATCACCGACCGAAATACCAGGTACAAAGCAACAGACGCCGTCAAACCTTCCGGCAGATATGCTTCAAACGAAGCAGCGCTCAAAGAATTTATAAGTAAGCGGGAAAGTCACATTGAATACATTAAAACCACTTCAGACGATTTAAGAAACCATTATCACGTATTTCCTTTTGGTACGATTGACGCATATCAATCTATACTGTTTATGGCAGGCCATAGTAAACGCCACACAGACCAGATCGAAGAAATTATGAACAATGCCAGTTTCCCTAAAAAGAAAGGGTAGGATTGTTCTTACTTTAAAATAGAATATCAAAACCAAAGAAAATGGATGCAAAGCAAATAATGGTTAAAATGGTACTGGACAGATGGTATGCCCAGATAAAAAATACGGATGATGCCCTCAACTTACTTAGCGATGAGCAGTTGCAGAGGGAAGTTGCTCCCGGCAAAAACAGGGGAATATATTTACTCGGACATCTGATTGCTGTGCATGATGATATGCTGCCCATATTAAACTTCGGGGACCGGTTGTTTCCTGAATTGCAGGAACCGTTTATAAAACAACCGGATAAAGCAGTTCCTCAATTAACATCAGCAGCCACATTACGCACATTCTGGGAGAAACTGAATTCAGTGCTCACCGAAAAGATCAACGGTATGCCACTTGAAGAATGGTTTAACCGGCATAATTCAGTGTCACAGGATGACTTTGAGAAAGAGCCGCACCGCAACAAATTAAATATAATAATTACCAGGACCAGCCACTTGTCGTATCATCTGGGGCAATTGATATTACTGAAATAATTAAAAAGAACAACGGGTGCTAATTCTTCCCGTTGTTCTTACTGGTGTACATACAACGGGTTTAATTAAACCGGTTGTAGTTCATTTTTTTTCTTTTGCGTAACCGCTTCTGCCAGCCATAAAAACTCATCCAGAAATTTATCAGCAGCATTGGCCAGCGATTGACTTACAGGATTGTTTGAACTATCAAAAATAGTTTGAACTTCGGGTGCCAGAAACTTTAAAGGCAAAGGATAAGCTCCAATACTGAGTATAACGTGCTGAAGTTGAGTAGAGGCGTTTATGCCGCCCATACGGCCTGCTGAAGCTGTGGCTACTGCTATTGGTTTCTTCTGAAACTCACTCCAAAAATGATCTATGGCGTTTTTAATTACCCCGGAAAAACTGCCGTGATACTCTGGTGTAACAAATATTAATGCATCGGTGTCGTGCAGTCTGTTGCTTATGGTTTTGATATTTTTATCATAATTATCATAAGCATTTGCCACAGCCCCATAAAGAGGTAAAGGATGTTCACTTAAATCGATTAAATCAACCTCAATGCCTTTCTCTTCAAGCTTTAGCTTTAAAAAAACGGCTACTTTGTGCGATTGTCTTCCTTTCCGGATACTTCCGGTTAATATACCTGTTTTCATGATTTTAATTTTAAATGTGAATTGTTACATACAAATTTCCTAAAGCTATAATCTGCAGGAAACTATCAAAAGGCCAGAAATGTACCTGTACCTTGGTACAGATTGATATGGATTAAGAAGAAGTATATGAGCAGGTTTCTGCTACAAGGGACTAGTGGGAATTAAAAGCTTATTAGCCCCCGTTTAAGGGCTATATTAACAGCTTCTGTGCGGGTGTTTGCAAAAAGCTTCGACAAGATGGAGGTGATGTGAAATTTTACAGTTCTCTCTGAAATAAAAAGCGATTCTGCAATTTGCTTATTGGTATATCCATTCTTCACCAAAGCCAGTAATTCCAATTCCCGTTTTGTTAATGGAGAGGTTGGATAATGGAATTCTGGATGGGAATTTCGCGTCGTGGTACCAGCTGATTCATTAAGTATTAATGATAATTGATTATTCAACTGTTCAGCTTGTGTTAATGCCAGGTTAATATGTTCAAGTGAATTCGACTTCGCGTTTTCCAGTTCAGTTTGGGCCTGTTTGAGGTTACTGATGATAACCTCTAACTTTGGAGGAACTACCCTGGTGAGTACTGAATTGACAGAAGACCCGGACTGAGCAGTATTACCAGTATTGATGTCCTGAACACGGGTTCGCTGTACTACAATCCCGATAAGCTCGCCAACTGTATTTAAAATGCAAAGCCGTGTCTTGTTAAGCTCCTGTTTCTCTTTACTTACCAGATTAATTAATCCAACCTTTTCATTGCCGATATTGATAGGAACTGTGGCATGAAATTTCAGATCTAAGGTGCCTGATTTAACATTATGGAGGCGGGAACAGGCAATTTCACTTATGTTTTGCGCCCTTTCAATATTGTTTGAGAAATATCTATCGATACAATAACATCTACCAGATAATCTTTCCGGATGATCTTTTAACGCAGGCGGTAAATTATAGGACGCTGCCAGATATACTGACCGGTCGCCCTGCATTAACCAGATCCATCCGGTCTCCAGTTCAAAAAGTTGTATGGTTTTTTCAAGCGCATTTTTCAACGCTGAGTGTAAAGAAAATTCCTTGTTTAAGGCACTCGCTATTTCATATAAATGCGAAAAATATTCTGTATCGGTCATCATACCAGAGCAAAATAACTAAAATAAAGCATACCTATCTGGTTCCTTAATGAGATTTCAGAACCCGGTTAATATTTTCCTTAAAAGTTTCACTAACAGGAATCTCCGTTAATCCGATACAGACAAAGTCCCGCTTTATTGTGGTGATCTTGGAAGCCGCCACAAGGAAAGATTTATGCGTACGTATAAATGAGCCCGCCGGGAGTTTTGCTTCAATGGATTTAAGCGACATGCGGGTAAGCACAGGTTTGGTGCCTGAAGAAAGGTATATTTTAATATAATCTTTAAGTCCTTCAATATAATCAATTTCAGCAGCCACAATCTTTACTAGTGTATATTCAACATTTACAAAAAAAGCATTGGTTATTGCGGTGTCTGATGACATAGCAGCACTTTTCATACGGAATAATTCCGCGGCACGGTTACAAGCTTTCAGGAATCGTTCAAAACTGAATGGTTTTAGTATATAGTCTGCTACCTGAAGGTCAAAACTTTCCACAGCAAATTTTTCATAAGCTGTCACCATAATCACCAGTGGAGAGTGATCCAATGATTGGAGGAACTGAAGGCCATTAAGCTGCGGCATCTGGATGTCCAGAAAGATCAGATCGATCTGGTCTTCCTGCAATACCTTTAATGCTTCCATCGCATTTTTGCATGATTTTACCAGTTCCAAAAAAGGCACGTGGTGAACATTATCTTCTATTAATTCACGAACAAGCGGTTCATCATCAACAATAATACAGCGCATCATCATAATAACTTTAATGTTAACGTAATATTGAAAAGATTCTTGTCTGTATTTATTACCAGGTCATGCCTTTCCGGGTAAAGCAGGGCTAACCTCGAGCGGACATTACTTAATCCAATACCTGAACTTTCGTCTTTACTGGTATCTGTTTCAGGGTCATACCTGTTCTTTACCTGAAAAAGCAGTTCCCCCTTCCTGATAGTTAAGCCGATGTTTATAACCGCTCCATTGGTGTATCCGGTTCCATGTTTAAACGCGTTTTCCACAAAGGGGATCAGGAGCATAGGTTCAATACTATAGTTTGTTTCTTCAGATATCTCCTTTTTAAATACAACCTTAACATCCTGTCCGAACCTTAATTCTTGTAAGGCTACATAACTTTCAAGATATTCAACTTCCTGTTGAAGGGATATTTTTTTACCGGCATCATAAAGCATATAACGCATTAATCCCGAAAGCATTAATAAGGATGTTTCGAGATGGTCTGACTTCTTTCTTGCTAGTGAGATAAGGTTTGTCAGGATATTAAACAGAAAATGTGGACTGATCTGAGACCTGAGGAACTTTAATTCCATTGCTAATTGCATAGCTTCATTCTCTTTCTGCCGTTTTTCTGCTTGGACTCTTTCAATTGCTATGCTATAGAAAACGCTGACTATAAATGCCAAAACAGACGGGAAAAGTATGTGAGTCCTCGCATCATGCGGGGCATTGGGAAACCACTGTGTGAGCATATAGGATTTCACCATGACGGATAATATAATAAGGACAATCGCAGAGACTATATATATCAGCCAGTACGTCCTGTTAAAAAGTCTGGGGTAAAGGAAAACAGCGTTCCCATAAAAAATGATCATATGGATAATGCCCGACAATGTGAAATAGTGTCCCGGTAAGGGCCCTATTTTATATTGGTTGTCAGCGTCAGAAATCAGATAGGGGAAAGAGAGTACAATACTCCATGCCAGCGCATGCAGAATAAAATTGAAGTATCTGCTTTTTACTATTTTCAACATTTATGCACATAGAGACTTTCGATTCTCAGCCATCCAATCAAATTTATTGAATTAGGGCTTAACATTTTGAATAAAGGACGATGAATATACTAACAAGTTAATTCCGGCTATAAAAAGGGTATTTCCGCAGACATTAATTGATCGTGCCAGGAACTGTTTTTCATTGTGGGCGAATTAAGAAACAGGTTAGAAGGATGTCGCGTGATCTTTTGCCATGGTCGCAACATTTACCATAGTGGTCTATTTGTCAGAAAAGCGACGTTTACTACAGGTAGTTTTGTATATCATCCGCTGGATGTAAGGTATGATAAAAAAACGATTTAAATTTTTAACTATCTAAAACAACAAGCTTATGAATATTCACAAAGTAATTCAAGTTAGCCTCATCAGGCTGACGATAGTAAGGGATGTTATAATGTCAGATGGCCATATAATTAAAGCAGCAGCCGGGGTTTTGTTCCTGTTTACGGCGCCAATTGCCGTGTTTGCTTCAAACGGCGCCGGTACTATTGGCTCGGGTAGGCTATTGCCAAGTATAGCCATGCTTGTGGGGCTGATTGGTGTGATCATTGGCAGGAAAGCTCTTAAACGTGTCCGTCACTCCGGCGATGGCCGATCAGGAGCCATTATAGCCATGGTATTGGGCCTGATCAGTTTGTCCATCGGTGGATTGCATGCCGCCAATTCTGCGGGGAGTTTTGGAACAGGTAACGGGCTGGCCGGTGCATTCGTAGCCCTTGGGCTTGGGCTGGTGGCTATTCTATTCGGAGGGATTGTCATAGCCCGCTTACGCCGTGTTTCTCGTAGCAATAGTTCTGAAGAGATCTTTAAACGCTAAGCATGGAATAAAAAGGAGTATCCCGGGGACTGCTTACTTATTTAAGTTTAGTATCGGCAAAATAAACCATTGCTTTGTGCATAAATGCAGCAAATTCAGGATTTGTAGTGCCGTCTGTTGCTGTATATCGTTCGTCATTTACATATAGATCTGCCAGCCCCTTGTACTGAACTGCTTTAAGATCAGTAGGATCTGATACTCCCCAAAAGCTGCGAATGTTGGCATAATGCCTTGCAATTTGCTCCTGGACTATTTCACTTTCAGGATTTTCAAGGACGAGTAACTTCAATTGCCGGGTAATGTCCTGCTGATCAGCTTTTAACTGCTCTATAGCCAGCTCAGGCATTTCAGCCAAGGCTTTTTCTGACCGCACAACAGCATCTTCACCCCATTTGTCAATTGCTTCCGCACGGTATGCCGCAGCTTGTTCGCGCGACATACCTTCATATAATTCTTCAAAATTTTCCATGTTTTTGTACTTTAAATGACTAATTGTTTTGTTGACAGTTTTTAATAAAGTATCCAGTCTTTTCTTTTTCTGATAAAGGGCTGCCTTGTGGCCTTCAAGCGCCGTGATCAGATCAAAAGCCGGATCATCGAGAATAGGGCTGATCGCCTTTAAAGGAAAATCAAGCTCCCTGTAAAACATGATCTGTTGTAACCGGAGCAGCTCAGCTTCCCATATTGACGATACCCCGCTGCAGTACGCATTGCAGGTTTTAGTAATCCAAGCCGGTCATAGACGTGCAGTGTACGCACACTGACACCTGCCAGCTTTGCCAGCTGTTTTACGCCGTAATTCACTTTCATTCTCTTCTTATATTGATACAAAGCTATGGTATGACCTAGGGTTAGAGTCAAGAACTTTTTTAAAAAAGTTTATATTTAAGTGTTTTTATCTACCGGGGAAATGCATAGAACATTTTTAGAACATTAAACCAACCTGAGCACTCAATGCAAAATTCGATATATGATCAACTGTTCGGGCAGGGCCTGATCTCTGAAAATACCCTTAAACGAGTTAAACAAGCGCATTCTACAACGTTGTTTTCTCTTCACTGGGAGTTAAAGGTCATTTTATACTTTGGTATAATGTTGTTAAGTGCAGGACTGGGTATCCTGATCTATAAAAACATCGACAGCATAAGTCATCAACTTGTATTAACGGTTATTGCAGCTATCTGCATCGGATGTTTTACCTGGTGCAACAAACATAAGAAGCCTTTTAGTTATGATAAAGTGCAAACTCATGATTCATTTACAGATTATATACTTTTACTCGGAACATTAAGTTTTCTAACATTTGTTGGATATCTTCAATATCAGTTCGAGGTATTTGGAACGCATTACGGTATGGCCACTTTTATTCCCATGATGGTGCTGTTCTTTATTGCCTATTACTTTGATCATCTGGGAATCCTGACCATGGCCATTGCTAATCTGGGTATCTGGATGGGGATATCGGTTACGCCAAAACACTTGCTTTCAAACGGTACATTTAACAATGAAACTGTGATCTATACCTATCTGATTTTAGGTTTGATTTTAATGGCAGCTGCATATCTTACCATGTATTTCCATATTAAAAAGCACTTTTTCTTCAGCTACTATCACTATAGTGTACATTTAATCTATATTTCATTGCTTGCCGGATATTTCTATTACAATTATGGTGTGTCTTTGATCTGGCTTGCCGCTTTTGCATTAGCTGCCTGGTATATTTACATGGATGCAATGAAACGCAAATCGTTCTATTTTCTGCTTCTTACGGTTATTTACAGTTACATCGCGATTAGCGGTTTTTGTATCAGAACGCTGATGTTTATTGAAGATAGTGGAGTACTATATATCGGCTTTATTTATTTTATTGCCTCCGGGATTCTTTTCATAAATATCCTCATGAATCTTAATAAAAAGCTGAAAGGATTATGATCGTTTATAACAGAACCTGGCTCGCTAATTTAATATTGATAGATACGGTCAAAAAGGATTATGATCAGGGGCTGATCCCTGACGATGAGTGGGCTGCCATCCGGCTTAATTATACGCATCAATTTTACAGCCCTAATATATTTATACGCGCTGGGTTGTTTTTGTTAACAATAGTGATCAGCGCTTTTTCTTCTGCTTTGCTTACTTTGTTCATGGCCGACTCCGGCATAGTAGAAAACTCCGGATGGATCCTGTTTTTAGCAATTGCGAATTACATTGCCCTGGAGGTTATTGTGCAGCAAAAGTTTCATTTCCGGTCTGGTGTTGATGATGCGTTGCTCTGGATATCTGGCAGTTTGTTCACCTTTGCTTTCGTTACAATAACTAACGCCGATCAAAACTACCTGGCTTTGTCAGCGTTTATTTTTTTAGTAAGCGCCTTTCTTTCTTTGCGGTTCACTGATGCGTTGATGGCGCTGGTCGGTTATGCTTCAATTCTTGCAGTGGTGTTTTATTCATGGCAGGAACTGGGTACGTTGGGTACCTCTACCATGCCGTTTATTATCATGTTATTTTCGGGTGTTAGTTACTGGATCATTCGACTGAATATTAACAACCCAAAGACTCACTTTTATGCTAACAGCTTAGATTTACTGCAGATAGCCAGCTTACTCAGTCTGTATGCAGCGGGTAATTACTTTGCGGTTAAAGAACTTGGCGATATGCTTAATGGTTCCGTAAGTAAATCGGTTCCCTTGGGTTGGTTCTTCTGGCTCTGGACGATGGGATTACCATTCATCTATATATTTTCCGGTTTAAAACAGAAGAATGTTATTCTTTTACGAATGGGTTTGATACTGATTGGTGTAGCTGCTTTAACTTATAAACATTATTACAAGCTGATGTCTTTAGAACTTACATTCATTATATGCGGAACCCTTGCCGTTGCGCTTTCTTATTTTCTGATCAGGTATTTGAAGCAGCCTAAACATGGGTTTACTTATAAAGAATTATCAAAAGTATATCTCATGGATGAGTTAAAGGTTGAATCGCTGGTAATATCTGAGTCATTTGCCGAAACCGGAGCACCTCCCGCTGAAACCGGAACAGCATTAGGCGGAGGGAGGTTTGGTGGCGGAGGAGCAGCCAGTGGTTATTAAACAGTGTAGTATCCTGAAAAAACCTTAGCCTAAATACTTTAGAGTGTGTGTTATTCAGTCTGTCAGTATTTTATAACATAAATTTATACAATCTGGCTATAGCCTTATGATATTCCGCTTCAATTTGTAAATATTTTGAATACGAATCAAAGTAAAAGTGTTCATCCTGTGCATACTGGATGATCGTGATCTGCCCATACTGAAGGGCTTTGTTTAGTAATGCAACGTTGTTTAGTGATGATAGTAAACTGCGATATTCTGCCATGGCATTTTTACGAACCTCAAGCTGATCAAAATACTGCTTGTTTTCAAGTTGATGTTCCAACCGATGATTTGTTGCACTGAAATTAGCATAACTTAGGTTTGCCTCCGCCGCCTTCACCCTGTTCTTATTCTCCCAAAGTGGGATGCTAATTCCGCCATGAATACCCTTGTAGCTTTGACCCAGGATTCCCTGATAGTGGTATCCGGTTTCAATCTTCGGAAGATTCAGCCGTTTTTGAACGGTTATTTGCTGCTGCCTGATGAGCTGTTCCTGTTCATAAACTTGCAGAATAGGGTCGTTTTTTTCGATCAAACTATCTAAGGTTTTAAAATCAGGCACTTGCGCAACGACAGGATAAATTGTATCTGTAAGAGTGACATCCATACCACCATTAAACTCTTTCAATCGTGTAAGGCTTTGCCTGATA
>DASWTL010000417.1:0-7437 GCA_036402155.1 Sphingobacteriaceae bacterium
GTCAGGAGGGGTTGACTCATCAGTAGCGGCTATTCTTCTTCACCAGGCAATCGGGAAAAATCTTCATTGTATTTTTGTTGATAACGGACTACTGCGTAAAAATGAATATGAGCAGGTTCTTGATTCCTATAAACACATGGGGCTGAATGTTCGTGGTGTTGATTCAAAAGACCGCTTCCTGAGCCAGCTTGCCGGTATCAAAGATCCGGAACTTAAAAGAAAAGCAATCGGACGCGTATTTATAGAAGTGTTTGATGATGCTGCTCATGAAGTTCAGGATGTTAAATGGCTTGGACAGGGAACAATCTATCCTGATGTTATTGAGTCGGTTTCTGTAAAAGGGCCGTCAGCAACTATTAAATCACACCATAATGTAGGCGGATTGCCAGACTTTATGAAATTAAAGGTGGTTGAACCATTAAATACATTGTTCAAGGATGAAGTAAGGAGAGTAGGCAAGGCATTGGGGATTGATGATATTATTTTGCAACGCCATCCGTTTCCGGGCCCGGGACTTGCTATTCGTATCCTTGACGATATTACCCCCGAGAAGGTAGCTATATTACAGGAGGCTGATTTTATTTATATCAATAATTTAAAAGAATCTGGCTGGTATGATAAGGTTTGGCAAGCCGGCGCCATCTTTTTACCCGTACAGTCGGTAGGTGTAATGGGAGACGAAAGAACTTATGAGAACGTTATCTGTTTACGTGCTGTGGGTTCGGTTGATGGTATGACAGCTGACTGGAGTCATCTGCCGTACGAATTGTTAGCTAAGATATCCAACGAGATAATAAATAATGTAAAAGGTATAAACCGCGTTGTATATGACATTAGTTCAAAACCGCCGGCAACTATTGAGTGGGAATAATTTTTTTCTGATTGCTGCTTTCTTTGCCATTTTATCAGGTTGCTCACCTAAAACTACTACACCGCCGGTAAAACGTCCGGATAAGCCGGGAGAATTGCCTAAACAGGAACAACCAAAGGTTATTGAGCTTAAGCCCAGGGTAAATTCTATTGCCCTCATTTTACCGTTTAATCTGGATAATGTTGACCCTCAGTCTGCTAATCTGCAGGAGATATCAAAGTCAGAAATTGCAATAGATTTCTATCAGGGAGTAAAATTAGCTTTAGACTCTTTAAAAAACCGCGGATATCATTTTAAACTTGAAGTGTTTGACGGATATGATGAGATTAAAGCGGCCAATCTGGCCCGCGCATCTTCAGTAATGGCAAGCGATCTGATTATCGGACCTGTATTTCCAGACCAGATAAAAACATTTTCTGATGTTGCCAGGCTTGATGGCAAGTTACAGGTTTCACCATTGGCAGCAAGCATGCCATCCCAGTTCAATAATCCCAATCTGGTTACAATTAATAATAATATTGATCAGCATGGATGGAAGATTGCGGACTATATAGTCAAACAGTATTCTGCACCAAATACACATATAGTGCTGGTAAATACCCGGACATCTGATTCAGAAAAGCTTGCCGCTCCGGTAAGGAGATATCTTAATTCACTATCAGGAAATAAATTGAAAATTACCGAAGTGGCTAATAGTAAGGGGATTGAAGGTGTTTTGTCAAAGAGTAAGAATAATGTAGTGATTATTGCTGATGAAGCGCAAACCTTTGTTGTGCCAACCATAAACAGATTATATACATTAAAATCAAGGAACAATTATAATGTTGTGGTTTTGGGGCATCCCAACTGGAATAAATTAGATATTGATCCAGTCCAGTTGCAGAAGTTAAATACCATGATAACTTCATCATACACAATCGACTACGATTCGGAATCTGTTAAGAATTTTGTTTCGAAGTATCATGCAGAGTTCAAACTGGACCCTTCGGAATATTCATTTAAAGGATTTGATACAGCCTACTATTTCGGGGAATTGTTAGGGGAGTTTGGTAAGGATTACATCAAAAATCTAAGCCGCCCTTATGAAGGACTGCATAATAATTTTAAATTTTCGTATGATGCAACTGTGGGATTTCAGAATACTGAGATTAAGTTATTAAAGTACGAAGACTACGAACTACATGTTGTAAAATGAGATTTGAGCAGCAGCTACGAAGCTTTCTCAAAGCTTTAGATCAATATCCCGGGAATATGCCGCTGGCTAAATTCCTTCCGGGATATTTTAAGCAAAACAAGCAGATGGGGTCAAACGACCGCCGGACTGTTTCCAGGCTTCTATACAGTTATTTCAGACTGGGAAGAGCATGTGACTCTTTGCCGCCGGAACAGCGTTTGTTTATAGCAGAATTTTTATGCAGCACTGAAGAAAATCTTTTTTTAAAGCATTTCAGGCCTGATCTTCATGAACATGTATTGGAACCTGTAAATAACAAGATCCTACTGTTAAAAAACGAGGGGTTTGTTTTAGAAAGTGTTTTTCCATTTACAGGGCATTTATCAGATGGGATCGATAAAGAAGCTTTTTTAAAATCTTTTTTTGTTCAGCCAGATCTGTTCATCTGCATTCACCCCGGAAAAGAGGAATTTGTAAAAGAAAAACTTGTGGATCACGGAATAAATTACAGAACAATTGCCGGTGAAACACTCGCTTTACCAAACGGGACAAAGTTACATGAGATATTTCCTGCATCAGAAAGTATGCCTTTTGAAATTCAGGATCTTTCCTCACAACGTACCGGATCATTATTTGAACCAAAGGAAAATGAATATTGGTGGGATGCCTGTGCAGCCTCGGGCGGAAAATCTATCCTGCTGTTTCAGCTTCAGCCCGATGTTAAATTACTGGTTTCAGATATCCGTGAGTCTGTCCTCGCTAACCTGGATGTTCGCTTCCAAAACGCCGGAATCAGAACATACCAAAAGAAAGTCTTAAACCTCCTGGAAAACCCCGCCCCGGTATTGCATCATTATCAGTTTGATGGCATTATCCTCGATGCGCCCTGTACCGGCTCCGGAACCTGGGGGCGTACCCCTGAGATGGTCAGTCAGTTTCAGGAACATAAGATTATGGAGTTCCAGGCGATGCAGAAAACAATTGCCTCAAATGTCATCGGGTTCCTGAAACCCGGAAAGCCCTTAATTTATATCACCTGCTCGGTTTTTAAAGAAGAAAACGAGGATGTGGTGAGTTACCTGGTAAATGAAAAGGGGTTAACGCTTGAGAAGTTGGAGGTTCTGAAAGGCTTTAATGAGAAGGCTGATACCATGTTTGCTGCCCGTTTTATCCGGTAGGTTCTTCATCCTGTCCATTTTCTCCGGCAGTATGGATGATCTGTAATTGGCGCCATCCCTGTTGTCTTTTACGCTTAGTTAGTAAAAGAACTAATTCGAATATTTCAAGGAACTTTTTTGTTGCCTGCACCGGCGGTCTTCTGCATCGGATTGAATTTCTTATCCTGCCAATAAGGCGGAGTCTGTTACTATACTTTTCCCTGCACATTTAATAAATCCTAGAATTACTATACATGTGATGTTTTTATTCCTGGATCAGTTATACATTGCAGTTTGCTCGTCCGGATTAAATATACGCCGGCAACCGGTCGGCGAGCAAATTATGACTGGATTTGACTGGAATTGACGGCTGCTGACGGGTCTGTTGTTCCATAGTTGTCTCATAGTTGTTCCATCCTTGTGTGGTGGTTGAGTTGTAAGTTTTAGGTTTTAAGTTGTAGGTTGTAAGTCGGAGCGCCAGGTCATCCAGAGCGCCCGCCTGACCGGACGGGCAGGAAGTCGAAGGACGGGTGTGTGGGCTTTTAGGTTGTAAGTTGGCGGCTATTCCCAATACTCAATACGAGAATTTTTACACCAACGGCAGTATTGTCAGGACGAAGTGGGAGATTGTCGGGACCAAATGCGGAATTGGGAAAGTTAGAAAAAGGTTCAAACTTGTTTTGCCCCAGGTGTCCTTAAACGTTTAACCTCGGAAGAGACGGCCTGAGTGGTAAGAAGATTGCAAACTGCATTTATGTGAAGTTCGGGGATACGCTAAAGTTTACCCCGAATTGAATATTTAAAACCTGGAAAGCCATTTATTTATATAACCTGCTCGGTAAAGAGGAGAATGAGGATGTTGTAAATTATCTTGTGGCAATTAAGTTTTTAAACCGGACCAGATGGAGATACAAAAGGGGTATAAAAAGTATTGAGATTTGAGTAGTGCGTATTGAGAATTGCGTATCAACTTAATAACCCAATAACCCAATAACCCAATCGCCAATAACCAACACCCCCTAAAGCCCCGTATTGTTCCTAAACAGCTTAATTGCAATGGCAAGTAAAATAATGCCAAAAGCTTTACGCAAAACATTCAATCCGGCTTTACCCAGCATTTTTTCAAGCCTGTTTGTGTTTTTTAGTACGATATACACAAATATCATATTCAGAAAAATACCGACTATAATATTAGGTGTAGCATACTCTGATTTTAATGACAGGAGGGTAGTCATGGTGCCGGCGCCTGCAATTAAGGGAAATGCTAATGGAACAATTGACACTGTTTCCGGGATGTCTTCCTTAAAGAGGTTTATTCCAAGTATCATTTCCATGGCAATGAAGAAAATCACGAAAGAACCGGCAATTGCAAATGATGAAACATCAACACCAATTATCCGAAGCAGTTCCTCGCCCAGGAATAGAAAGAAGATCATTAATACCAGCGCAGTTATAGAAGCTTTCTCCGACTCAATATGGCCGGCACGCTGACGTAACTGAATGATAACAGGAATTGCGCCCAGAATATCAATAATTGCAAACAGAATCATCGTTACCGATAATATCTCGGTTTGATTAAAGACTACGCTGAAATAATTATTCATGATCTAATAAGAAATAAAGGTTCCATTAAGCGGAACCTCTAATTTTAATCTTCCAACATCTTAGGTTGTGGCGGATCTTTAGGTATCACTGTTTTGCCGGTTTTGCCAAGAATTGAATGTTTCTTGCTATACCCGAAATAGATGATAAACCCAAGGAGAAGCCAAATGCCTAATCGTAACCAATTTGTCCATCCAAGTCCGAAGATCATCGCTCCACAAACAATAATTCCTAATATTGGCACAAATGGCACCCATGGCGTTTTAAATTGTCTGGGCAGCTCCGGGTTTGTTTTTCGAAGCACAATTACAGCCAGACATACCAGCATGAATGCAAATAAGGTTCCGATACTGGTCATATCACCAACAATATCTCCGGGTACAAATGCGGCAAACAGTCCAACTAATATTAATATGAACCAATTTGCCTTATAAGGAGTTTTGTATTTCGGGTGTATTGCGCTGAATACTTTCGGGAGTAAACCGTCGCGGCTCATTGAATAAAACACCCTCGACTGGCCCAGTAGCATGACCAGGATTACCGATGAAAAGCCTGCAAGTATAGCAACGGTCACTAATTTACCTAACCATTCATAACCGGTCATATATTTATTGATTGCGAATGCTACTGAAGCTTCTTTTCCGGTTGTTCTGAAATCTTCCAGCGTGGCAACGCCGGTTAGAACATGGGCAAATAGAATATACAGAACTGTACATACCGCCAACGACCCTAATATACCTATAGGCATATCTTTTTTCGGGTTTTTTGCTTCCTGAGCGGCAGTACTTACTGCATCAAAGCCAATAAAAGCAAAAAAGACCACACCCGCGGCCCCCAGAATACCCATTATGCCGCCAAAATTATGTGTTATGCCCTGGTGATCTGTATATACCGATGGCTCAGGAATATAGTTAGCATGATTAACGGGATTAATAAATCCCCAGCCAACTATGATTATCAGAATAACGATACCAACTTTTGCGATCACTATAATTCCGTTAACCAAAGCCGATTCTTCCGTTCCGCGGATAAGCAATAATGTTAATAGTGTCACAATAAATAACGCGGGGATATTCATTATGCCGTATGTGCCATCAAGCGAATGCTGAAAAGGTGAGTGCGACCATTCGTAGGGTATGGGAGGCAAATGCAGGACGTTAACAAGCAGATTATTTAAATATTCACTCCATGCAATTCCAACAGTAGCAGCGCCAACGGCATATTCTAAAATTAGATCCCAACCTATTATCCATGCTATCAGTTCTCCCATTGTAGCGTAACTATAAGTGTATGCACTACCAGCGATAGGAATGGATGAAGAAAGTTCAGCATAACAAAGTCCGGCCAAAGCGCAACCCAGGGCAGCTACTATAAAGCCTAGCGTTACTGATGGTCCCGCATTCTGAGCCGCAGCGGCCGCAGTTCGCACAAATAAGCCGGCACCTATGATAGCGCCGATACCCAGTGCTACTAATGAAGTGGCCGTAAGTGTTCGTTTTAAACTTCTCTCGGATTCAGGAGCTTCTGCAAGTAGAAGATGCAGAGGCTTTTTAGTGAATAAACCCATAAATGATATAGTTGTTAAATTTTAATCGGTTAGTATCAAACCTAATTATTTATTTTGAAAACAAAAAAAGGGATTTCGAGGTGAAATCCCTTTTGAAAACTTAATATTAAGTTTATTTAACTTTTGAAATACTGTTTATATCGCTTTTAGCTAAAGTGATCTCTTTTTTAATTTCAGGTTTCATCACTGTTTCAACAGGACGCTCTGAAATGTGTGGCGCTATGATCAATGAAACTATAGACATTAATTTGATCAGAATATTCATGGAAGGACCCGAAGTGTCTTTAAACGGATCACCAACAGTATCACCTGTAACAGATGCTTTGTGTGGCTCAGATCCTTTGTAATACATCTCACCATTAATTTCTACACCTTTTTCGAATGATTTCTTGGCATTATCCCATGCACCACCGGCGTTTGACTGGAACATTCCCATTAACACACCAGATACGGTTACACCGGCTAATAATCCGCCTAAAACTTCAGGGCCGAATGAAAATCCTACAATTACAGGAACGATCAAAGCTATTGCACCTGGTGCCATCATTTCACGGATAGAGGCTTTGGTAGAAATAGCCACGCATTTTTCATATTCCGGTTTCGCCTTATATTCCATAATTCCCGGAATTTCACGGAACTGGCGACGAACTTCCTGAACCATATCCATAGCAGCACGTCCAACGGCAGAGATACACAGGGCGGAGAAAATATAGGGGATCATACCACCAATAAATAATCCGGCCAATACATCTGCTTTATAAATATCAATACGGTCAATACCTGCAATTCCAACAAATGCAGCAAATAAGGCCAGAGATGTTAAAGCTGCAGAAGCAATAGCAAATCCCTTGCCGGTAGCTGCTGTCGTGTTTCCTACGGCATCCAGATTGTCTGTACGCTCACGAACCTCTTTAGGTAACCCGCTCATTTCAGCTATTCCACCTGCATTGTCAGCAATAGGGCCAAAAGCATCAATTGCTAATTGCATTGCCGTTGTTGCCATCATTCCTGCTGCAGCAATTGCAACACCGTATAAACCAGCAAAATAGTAAGATCCGTAAATACC
>DASWTL010000418.1:0-9476 GCA_036402155.1 Sphingobacteriaceae bacterium
TATAATAAACACTTATTAAAGAGAATGCGTGAAACCTATTGCCTCACCTTGATTCCAACCTGAGGAGAGGTGTTATTGTCAATTTTGTTACCACGTTTTAAAGTAAACGTTTATTTGTGCCAGGAATGCGCGCCAAGGGTATTCTCGCCCTTCGGGAGAGATGCCGAAGGCAGAGAGGGCAATAGGTAGTACTTGTCGTTAAGGCCCCTCACCTTTGATTCCTCTCCCCGGGGAGAGGTTGCATTATTAATTTTAATGTGATTTCTGTTCACTGTCTGTGTCCCTAACAGTACAATATTTACTTCCTCCAACCGCTGTTTTATCCTTTAGTTAAACCGGATCAGGTTATTTAAATAAGATTGGAATTGATGGTGTTATGAAGGAAATATTCCGACCAGGTAATGACATCTAAGGCCCCTCACCTTTGATTCCTCTCCCGGGGGGAGAGGTTGCATTATTAATTTGAGACGATTGTTCTTAAGATAAGCTTATGGTTTTATTTATAATCTTGTATAGGTTTACAAGTACATTTTTATAATAAACGCTTATTAAAGAGAATGCGTGAAACCTATTGCCTCACCTTGATTCCAACCTGAGGAGAGGTGTTATTGTCAATTTTGTTACCAGGTTTTAAAAGTAAACGTTTATTTGTGCCAGGAATGCGCGCCAAGGGTATTCTCGCCCTTCGGGAGAGATGCCGAAGGCAGAGAGGGCAATAGGTATTACTTGTCGTTAAGCCCCCTCACCTTTAATTCCTCTCCCCGGGGAGAGGTTGCATTATCAATTTAATGCGATTTCTGTTCCCTGGTTTGTGTCTCCACAGAACAGTACAATATTTACTCTCTCCAACTTTTAGGCATCCCTTGCAGATTCCCAATCCCTCTAAAATTAGTATATTCGCCCCACTATGAAAGGAATAATCTTAGCGGGAGGATCAGGCACAAGGTTGCATCCGCTCACGCTTGCAGTAAGTAAACAGATGATGCCGGTTTATGATAAACCGATGATCTATTATCCGCTTTCCACGTTAATGCTGGCTGGTATCCGCGAAATTCTGATCATTTCTACTCCTCATGATCTGCCTCAGTTTGAAAAACTGCTGGGCGATGGAACCAGACTGGGGTGTAAATTTACCTATGCGGTACAGGAGCAGCCTAATGGTCTGGCGCAGGCCTTTGTGATCGGAGAAAAGTTTATCGGCGATGATAAAGTGGCCCTCATTCTTGGGGACAATATTTTTCACGGTGATGGAATGAGTCGCTTATTACAGGAAACCAACAACCCTGAGGGCGGTGTGGTTTTTGCCTATCAGGTTGCTGATCCCGAACGGTATGGTGTTGTTGAATTTAATGGTGATAATCATAACGTGGTATCTATTGAGGAAAAACCGGTGAAGCCGAAATCTAATTTCGCTGTCCCAGGACTATATTTTTATGATAACTCTGTTGTTGAAATTGCAAAGAATATCGCTCCTTCGCCGCGCGGCGAATACGAAATTACCGATGTAAATAAAGAATACCTGAAGAGAGGCAAACTTAAGGTCGGGGTTTTAAGCCGCGGAACAGCATGGCTGGATACCGGTACCTTCCAGTCGCTGATGCAGGCGGGACAGTTTGTTCAGGTTATTGAAGAACGTCAGGGCCTGAAGATCGGGTGTATTGAAGAGGTAGCCTACCGGATGAAATTTATTACCGCTGAGCAATTGAGAAAGATTGCCGAGCCGCTGGTTAAAAGCGGGTATGGGCAGTATTTGTTGAGGATGGTTGAGGGGTAGGTTGGGAGTTGTGCGGCAATGAGTAGGACTAAAAAATATCTTATCATTTTATGTTGCAATTCCATTATGCCCTCTATGCCGGGAGGCATGTTACTTTTTATTGGCAAAAAGTAACCAAAAGCCCAATGCTTTCCGAAGGTGACTCCACACATCGCCTCCCACGTTTAGTATCAGCACAGGCTGGTTTTGTTTAGCTGCTGTGGACTATGAAATGGTTTTGCTTGAGAAGCACAAAACACTATGCCTTTCCCACCCACGGGCTTTCACCTGATAATAAACCTGGCTGTCACTGCCGGAAAGCATGCATGGCGGCTAGCATCATCATTGCTAAGAGGATTGTTTTAAAAAAAAGCTTTTAGCATCGCATAGGTCCGTTATGCATGAACGCTATGCGGGGCGATACAAAATTGTATTATCATTAACATTTAAAATAATCATTATCGCCCTCAAGCCTGGCAGGCATATTACTTTGACGGGCCAAAATGCGCAGCATTCATGAGCTCCTATAAAAACACAAACACAAGCGAATAACTAACCAAAGCCCTATGCTTTCCTAAGGTGACTCCGTACATACCTCCCCGCGTTTAGTATCAGCACAGGCTGGTTTTGTTTAGCTGCTGTGGTTTATTAAGGTTTCTGGGATAAGAAGCACAAAACACTATGCCTCTCCCGCCCACTGGCTTTCTGATACTAAACCTTGTCCCGAAGGGATTCCTACGGAACTGTCACTGTCGGAAAGCATGCATGGCGGCTAGCATCATTATTCTTCCTGAAATTGGAGTAATTAAGAATCATTTAGCATGCACTGTTCGCTAAGCATGAGCGCTATGCAATCCTTCATATACGCAGGAACCTAACCGACGGAGGTTTGTGGCTTCCCGCAGTGCCGGAAAGAATTCCCCCATCAGCAGGCCTGGAGCCAGGAAAAGGGCATTGGCTTGTTTCCCGAAGCGCTGGAAATAGCGCGTTGGAGGAAGCAAGGCGCAGCCCTGAGCGATGATGGGGAAATTGTGTGCTGACTTTGTGCGACAAGGCACCTTGGGAAGCCACAAGAGTTTTGGTAACTTTTGCGGTCAAAAGTTACTAGGCCAACCGGCGGCCATGAGCCGGATAAAATTATCTTGCTACTAATTTTAAAACCATTTTACTTTGCCTCATTGCCGGCAGGCTTAGTCCTTTCCCTTGGATGGAAAGGACCAAAGATCATATGCTTTCCGAAGGTGACTCCCCACATTTCCACCGCACGTTTAGTATCAGCACAGGCTGGTTTTGTTTAGCTGCAGTGGTTGATGAAGTGGTTGTGGGTAAAAAGCACAAAACACTATGCCTTTTCCACCCATGGGCTTTCACCTGATACTAACCTTACCCGTCACTGCCGGAAAGCATGCAAGGCGGCTAGCATCATTATGCTAAGGAAATTGGAATTAATTAAAAAACTTTTACCTCTGCATAGTTAGACTGAAAAAAAAGGAAGCACTATTATTCTGATCATCTCACCCTCATTTTCATATTTTTCAGACCTTCTTTAACCTTTTTTAACAGTTAAAATTCCGGGTACTGGTAAAAAATAAATAGCTTTGCAGCTATATCCGTGTATACAATCTTAATAATGAGAGGCGTTGTATAGCAGATTTAATTGCTTTTAAAATTGAAATCTAGATGAAATTTGGGGTTGTAATTTTTCCGGGGTCTAACTGCGATGAGGACATTATCTATACATTGGAAACAATAATGGGCCAGGAAGTCAAGCGGTTATGGCATAAAGATCATGATCTGCAAGGCGCAGACTTTATTGTATTACCAGGCGGATTCTCTTTTGGAGATTATCTCCGGTCGGGAGCCATTGCACGCTTTAGTCCAATCATGCAGGAAGTAATTCGCTTTGCAGGTAAGGGAGGCAATGTGTTAGGTATCTGCAATGGTTTTCAAATTCTTGCTGAAGCCGGACTTGTACCGGGAGCGCTGCTTCATAATACCAACAGGAAGTTCATTTGTAAGAATATCTACCTGAAGCCAGCCACTACCAACTCGTTAATTACATCATCACTTGATCCTGATCAGGTTCTGAAAATACCTATCGCTCATGGTGAAGGGAATTATTACGCCGACCATGATACTCGGAAAAAACTTGCTGACAATGATCAGATCTTGTTCAGATATTGTGATGAGAACGGAAATGTAACTCCTGATGCTTGTCCTAACGGGTCATTATTAAATATAGCAGGGGTATGTAATGAGAATCGCAATGTCTTTGGAATGATGCCGCATCCGGAGCGGGCAGCTGATCCGATCCTGGGCAACCAGGATGGCCTTGCTATTTTCGAATCTATTTTACATACTGCAAATGCCTGATGTCTAACCTGGTTATTGATATCGGGAATACCAGGACAAAAATAGCTGTTTTCCGTGACCGGAAGCTGTTGCACAGTGAAATAACAGATCGTTTTTCAGCAGAAAAGGTCCATGAATTGACTGGGGAATTTCACATAACTAACAGTATTCTTTCTTCAGTAGCGGAAGATCAGGATGAGATTTTAACCATACTTGAAAGGAATACCAGGTTTATCCGTTTTTCGCACCGGTATCCGGCCACAGTAAAAATAAATTATAAAACCCCCGAAACGCTTGGATTAGACAGGTTAGCCGGTGTAATAGGAGCCCGGGCACTTAATAAAAATAGGAGCTCATTGGTGATTGATTGCGGTACCTGCATCACTATAGATGCTATTACCGGCAGCGGCGAATATTCCGGCGGAAGTATATCCCCGGGATTAAATATGAGGCTCAAAGCGCTTCATGTTTTTACCGGAAAGCTGCCATTAGTGGCATTAGATACCGGTTTTAGCGAATGGATTGGTAATGACACCACGGGCTCTATTTTATCAGGAGTATTGGAAGGAACGTTTCAGGAGGTGTTTGGATTTATAAGCAAATATGTCTCCGCTTATCCCGGGCTTAAGATCTTACTTTGCGGAGGCGATGCTAATTTTTTTGATACACGACTGAAAAATAGCATCTTTGCCGACATTGTAGAAACCGAACCAGCTTTAATTCTTATAGGTTTAAACGAAGTTATACATCATTATAATGATTAAAATAGTCAGACTTTTCTTTTTTTCTATCATATTACTTGCCGGCATTAACGGGCAGGCCCAAACTACAACCAGCTCTCCGTATTCGCAGTTCGGGTTAGGTGACCTGAAGCAGTCCTTATTACCTCAAAGCCGGGCAATGGGTGGTATAGCAATGGGACTTCGCAAACCGGGATTGTATACCAATATAAATGTCGCTAATCCGGCATCGTATTCAGCAGTTCAGATCACTTCATTTGAAATCGGTCAGTCGCTTAATCTGCGTCAGCTTTCAAACAAAAGCGTTTCAGAAAATTCGTTTAATTCGTCTATCAGCCATATTGCTTTTGCTATGCCTGTAAGTCCCAAATCCGGATTAAGTTTCGGGCTTTTGCCATATAGTGAACTTGGATACAACTACCGGATCCCATCCAGGGTGGATACTACGGATATTGATTATATATACAGCGGTGATGGCGGCCTCTCTAAAGCACATCTGGGTTATGGGTTCCAGATCGGTAAACACCTAAGTCTGGGCGCTAACGTAAGTTACCTGTTCGGAAAACTAAAACAAAGCCGCTCAACAGAATTTCCAGGTGATTATTCAGCTTTGTATTCACGGGTTGAAAACAGTAACAGCGTTGGCGGGTTATCGTATGATTATGGTATCCAGTATTTTACCAACGTTTCTTCAAAAGCGCGGCTTATAATCGGCTATTCCGGAAATGCGGGAAGTAAGATAAATTCTACAGGTTCAACGGTTGCTACACATTATCGTATAGATCCGCAATCAGGAGAAGATATTGGTATACTTGACACTATCTTTTTTTCAGAAAGAGACAAGAGATCATTAAAAATGCCGATGACTCATTCAGTGGGATTTGTAATCGAAAGAACTAACCGCTGGCTTGTTGGCGCAGATTTTAACTATGCCAAATGGTCTGATTTTACCGACGGATCGGTTAATCCCAACCTTAATGATAGTTACGGTATTTCAGTTGGCGGGCAGGTGACCCCTGACCCTACTGATGTAACCAATTATTTCAGACTGATAGAATATCGCCTCGGATTTAAATATGATAAGACTCCTGTTCAAATACGCAATACGGATATTAACCAGTATGCACTCACCTTTGGGTTTGGATTTCCTCTTCCGGCCAACCGCAGCGCTTTTTATCAGATCAGTCTTTCTGCAGAAGCCGGTCAGCGCGGAACACAAGACAATAACCTGGTGCGCGAGCGTTATATGAATTTTCATCTAGGATTTACATTGAATGACAGGTGGTTCACTAAGCCTAAGTACGATTAATTTCGTACCTGGTCCATTCTTCAGGGCTGTTTTTCTCCTTTTCATAGTGGCTGTATCTTCAGCCTGTGAAAATGACCTGAAAGATGTTGAAAAAATTTCTGCAAAAACAGTGGCTATACCTGTTGATACTTCAACAGGAGTAGAAATCATTTACAGCGATTCAGCAAAGGTTAAGGCCAAATTATTAGCTCCGGTACTTCTTCATTATAAAACGGATAAACCTTATTACGAAATGAATAAGGGAGTTACCGTAATCATGTATGATGATCTGCTGGAGGAAACTACCCGGATAACATCAGATTATGCCATCCAGCGTGAAAATGAAAAGATCGTTGAACTCAGAAAGAATGTGGTGGTCACGAATAAAAAGGGCGAAACATTTAAATCTGAAGAGCTGATATGGGACCAGAATACGCGGAAATGTTACAGCAATAAGCTGGTTTCGATCATTACAAGCAGCCAGGTGATTTATGGCACTACCTTTTGGGCGAAGGAAGATTTCAGCTATTATGAGATCACGCAGTCGACCGGAAATTTTGATGTTTCATCGCAAAATTAATGAATCAGGTGGTCAGTGATTTAGGGATTAGTGAATTAGTCAATTTGAAAGCAGTTAATTTTCTTAAAAATTGTATCTTGCGCCGCTTGTGGGTTTTGGGTGTGGGTTGTAGGATGTGAGTTGAAAGTGCGGAAGTGGTTATTGGGTTATTAGTTAATTAGTTATTAGGTTAATGAGTTATTAGCATAGTAGAAACTGAAATATTAGAATAGAATATAGAATATATGGGAATCATGAGTTTTTTGCGGAACCGTGCAGGAGTTATCCTGATAGGGGCTATCGGTTTGGCAATTGTAGCATTTTTAGTAGGTGATGTGGCTACTTCCGGCGGGCCGCTATTGGAGCAGAACCGGAACGTGGTAGGTGAGGTTGCAGGTGAAACTATTTCTATTGATGAGTTTAACACCAGGGTAGAGCAGAATACCAATAACATCAAGCAACAAATGGGTCAGGGCGAACTGAACGCACAAATGAGCGCCTATGTTATCGAAAATTCCTGGAACCAGGCGATATCAGAGATCCTCATGGCAAAAGAATTTAAACGGCTTGGAATGGAGATCAGCAAGAATGAGCTGAACGATATGATAACCGGTAAGAATCCTCATCCTCAGTTAGTGCAGGCATTCGGAAATCCGGAAACTGGAACTATTGACCGTACGCAACTGAATGCGTTCCTGGCAAATGTGGATACACAGGATCCATCAAGTCCGGGAAGGCAGCAGTGGGGTGCATTCCTGCTTTCTTTACGTCAGGATCGCCTTGCGCAAAAATATAATAACCTCGTAAAGAACAGTCTGTACGTAACGTCGCTTGAAGCGCGTGAAGATTATAATCAGCGGAATAAGCTTGCAAGCTTTAAGTATGTCTCTCTGCCATACTCATCAATAAATGATAGTCAGGTAAAGCTTACGGATGAAGATTATAAGGAATATTATAATGAGAATAAATTCCGGTTTAAAAATGCCGAAGAAACCCGGAGCTTTGAGTTCGTGGTTTTCGATGCGAAACCATCAGCAGCAGATTCTTCTGAAATGAAGGCTCGTATTGAAAAGCTTGCCGGTGAATTCAGGGCATCTAAGAATGATTCGCTTTTTGTAAGCATAAACTCTGATACCAAAGCGCCTTTATCTTATGTTAAGAAAGGTCAACTGGATCCTGCGCTCGACTCATTGGTGTTCAGCGCATCTGAAGGTTCGTTGGTTGGTCCGGTATTCAGTAACGGATCATATAAAATGGCTAAAGTTCTGGATGTAAGAATGAGTCCTGATTCGGTTAAGGCCAGTCATATTTTAATCAACCCTGCTACAGAAGGCGGAAATGATAAAGCAAAAGCTAAGGCTGATTCCATTGCCGGACTGATCAGGAACGGAGCCAGCTTTGCTGAACTGGCGGCGAAATTTGGCACGGATGGCAGTAAGGATAAGGGCGGCGACTTAGGGACTTTTGCCCGCGGCGCTATGATCCCGGCATTTGAAGAAGCAGTTTTTAACGGTACTCCCGGTGATCTGAAAGTTCTTACTACACAGTTTGGTGTACATGTTATTAAAATAGTTTCGCATAAGGGATCTTCTAAAGTGGTGAAAGCCGCAGTGGTTGATAAAGCACTGGGAAGCAGCAGCAGAACCCAACAGGAAGCTTACAGCAAGGCTACATCGTTTTTGAGTCAGGCAGATAATGCCAAAGAATTTGATGAGCAGGCCGTTAAGTTAAAGCTGAATAAGCAACTGGCTGAAAATGTTACCGCTACACAGGCTACGGTTAACGGACTTGAAAATCCGCGTGAAGTGATCCGCTGGGCATTCCAGGCTGATGAAGGTGATATTTCTGAGAAAGTATTTGAAGCTAACGATAAATTTATTGTTGCAAAACTGACCGATATACGGGAAGAAGGTTTGCTTCCGTTGGATAAGATTAAAAAGCAGATCGAGCCGATGGTTCGCAATAAAGTAAAAGCAAAAATGCTTACTGAAAAAATAGAAAAAGCAAAAGCTTCCAATATCGAGCAGCTGGCTCAAAAGTTAGGTAGCCGGGTTGTTCCTGTACAGAATATCGTTTTTGCCAACCCGATCCTTCCGGGGGCTTCACAGGAGAATAAGGTAGTTGGAGCTGTGTTCGGCTCATCACCTGGTAAACTGTCCAAGCCAATTGAAGGCGAACAGGGCGTATATGTTTTTGTGCTTGACCGAATTACAAATCCTGCACCGTTAACCAATGTGTTTAAACAAAAAGAGCAGCTTACACAAGGCCTGGTACAACGTGCTCCGGGAGAAGCATTCCGTGTATTAAAGGAAAAAGCTGAAGTAAAAGACAATCGCGTGAATTTCTTTTAGAACATATTTAAGTAAATTTGCATCCGGAAGAGTCAGCTTTTCCGGATTTTTTCGTTTATAGGGTTTGGGGGGTGAAGGTTGTAGGTTGTGAGTTGCGGGCAAGCAGGAGTGTGAGAGGTGAGAAGCAGGAGGTAAGTGGCAGGAGTGTGAGAAGTAAGAATCAAGATTTGAGTATGAAGAAGTAAATATCCACCCCCTACCCCCGCCAGCGGGGGACAGCGTGACGCCTAGGGGAGTTGGAAGTTGAGGGTTGTAGGTTGTGAGTTGGAAGTTGAAGGTTGTGAGTTGGAAGTAAGAAGCAAGAGAGCAGAGACAATCCAGGCAACAAACTATAACAGAACATCTTTGCAACATCTGGAACTCTTTCAACGTCTATAAGTAATAACCCAATAACAAAGAACATAAATATGGACATTCAGGAAAATATTGTTAA
>DASWTL010000419.1:0-12422 GCA_036402155.1 Sphingobacteriaceae bacterium
TTGGCAGATCCCGACATGTTGCAGGTGATAATCCGTAACCTTATCAATAATTCTATAAAATTTACAAAGCCCGGAGGAGAGATCCATATTGAATGCAGGCAATTGAAAACAAATTGTTTGTTTGCAGTTCGCGATACCGGAATAGGGATGTCTAATAATAAACTGGCAGAAATATTCTCATTAAAGGCTCATTCTACGTATGGAACTCATAATGAAAAAGGAGTAGGGCTGGGATTGATTTTATGTAATGAATTTACCGAAGCTCAGAATGGCAAAATCTGGGTTGAAAGCACTGAAGGACAGGGGACTGTTTTCTATATTTCATTACCTTCAGACGAAAAAGCCTTAGAAAAAGCCAGACAAATTGAGCTGTTTTCATTGTAATCATCGGTACCATTTACTGCAGTAATCAATGATACAATGCTTTTCTTTAAGCAGCATGCAAATCATTGTGATGCATTTGAAATATAATCTCAATTTACTGATTGAACCTTAAAGTAGTAAGGAATCAACGCGATGCGCAAGTACCATATCTTCCTGATCTGACCATGCGAAGATTGTAAATCGTCCATCCTGTGAGGCTATCAGAGCCATGGCATTGCGCTGGTCAAAAACAAACTGGGCTGCAGAGAAATGTCTGGTTCCTCCGTTCTGTGAGGGATGTATAACCGAACCTTCGCTGCCAATAATCGGTTCAGTAATTAATATCTTTTCAACCGGTGTGCCGTATTGAGATTGTTTAATTTTTGCTCCAAAAGCCAGAAGCTCATGTTTATCTGTGATAATGGTTGCGCCGTCTATGGCAGTAAGTCCCGCCACACTATCTACAGCCTGACTTAGATGTACCTGCCATCGTTGCGTGCGTTCACTGTTATTTTGGTTCAAAATGTCCGCTAAAGCGGTATATGGAGGAACAACCGGATATGAAATTGGGTGAACTATGGAGTGACGCCATGAATCACTTCCCGATGGTACAACCAGCAAGGATCCTCCATGTCCATGGGCACGCATCGAGGTAGCCAGCTGGATGAGAACCTTTACAGAATCATTCCATGAAACGGGTGAAGTAAAACCAAGCAGTGAGGTGAGTACATCAGGAGAATCGGCTAACGTGGCGCGGTTCTGATCCACTATTTTAATCCTGTCGCCTTTAAGAACGGCCACGTTTACAAATTTTCCAAAACCATGAATCCGTTTATGTTTAATCACAAGCAGGCCCGGTTCAACTACTTCGAGTACAAAACATAAACTGGGTAGTATCCTGGTTGTTCCCCAAATATAAAGTTCCTGGCCTTCATGCCAAACCCCCACATGTATTCCGGCTCTTTCAATACCTGGCGCTAATTTGGTAAGTACCGTAGGACTAAGAGGAAACCGATGTTCAAAAGTCATAGGATTCCCAGCCATCGTTGGGGGTAAATATGCTAATGAAAGCTTTGGTGGATTTCCTTCTTCGCGTCGAAGACTAGCCCAAAAGCCTGCATCAATTATCGCCTCAATAGTATCCTTAGATGGTTCAGGCGCAAGATCCTGTTTTCCGCTTTGTCTTGCTTCCGAAATATGCTCTGAATAATGAGTCTCTATTATTGATGCTATTTCTTTGGCTGCATTATAGGTAGATTGAGGAAACATGAGCTATGTGGTTATTAACCCAAGATACACCAAATCAGGTAATATGAACGTCAATTTTCTTCAAAATAACCCTAAATTAACAGTAGCTTCATTTTAATTCGCATCGGATTATTTAAATGTGAATTTGTTCTGTTTTCTTTATTATAGATTTAATTATATCATCGATCTCTTCTGCAGAATCAACAATATGTTTGAACACATCCTCCCTCGTAAGCTCATTATAAGGGCATATATCCAGTATGCTGACCAGTTCCATCAGCCTGGTAAGCGGGGCTCTTACAATATGTGATTGTGTCCAGGCAATATCTTTTAATATAGTATTCTGTTTCTCAAGCTTTTCTACATAATTCCTTCGATCCGTTACATTGCGTTGTATGGATATCCAGTGTGTAAACTGACCCTTCTGATCACAAACCGGTGCTATGGATAAATGGATCCAGAATTCTTCGCCTTGTTTATTATAGTTTATTACTTCAATTTGCGCAGGACGCCATTTCTCAAAAGCCGACCTCAGCCGGTTCAATTCTTTCTGATCGGTTTTTGGTCCCTGGAGTATCTTTGGGGATTTTCCGATGACATCTTTTTTACTATACCCTGTCATTTTTGTAAAGGCACTATTTACAAAAACTATTTTGGGCTCAGTTCCATTAACGGGATCAGCATCTGTGATCATTACAGCATCATTTGAATGCGTAATTACCGATTCAAGCAGTTTCAACTGGTGCTCTTCTTGTTTTTGCCTGGTTACATCATGCAATGCACCAATCATCCGGACTGCTTTATTTTGTTCATTTCGAACTATAAAGCCCCTGTCGTGCACATAAGCATATTGTTTATTCCCTTTTAAATACCGGTACTCATCACTCCATCTATTATTATTCCCGTTGATAGCACTTTTTATACTATCTAATACCCTTTCCAGATCATCCGGATGTATAAGATTTGTCCAGGATTGGTTATCGGAGTTGATTTTCTTTAGTTTATGTCCAAATATCGTCTCAATACCTTCTCCCCAGTAAGTTTGATCCGATTCCAGATCCCAATCCCAAATAGCGTCAAATGTTGCCTGGGATACATAATGATATCGCTCATTGCTTTCCTTTAAGGCTTTTTCTGCAAGTTTGTTTTCGGTTATATCCTGAACCGAACCTTCAAATCTTATTGCATTGCCATTTTTATTGCGTATTATTTCACCTTTTTCATGAACCCACTTTATGGAACCGTCATTTAAAACTATCCGATGCTCAATATTATAAGGTTCAAACCCGATAATTGACCTTTCATTGGCAAGGTCAAATCTTGCTATGTCATCCGGGTGTACTGTTTTGTAGAAGTTATCAAAAGTTAACTCAAATGTATTCGGATTAACACCCCATATGTTATACACTTCCTCGGTCCAGTACAAGTAATTGGATTCCAGATCAAATTCCCAATAGCCTAGTTTGGCTATTTTCTGAGCAGTTTTCAACTTTTCATTTGTCGAAATTAATTGCTGTTGGGAAAGTTTTTTCTCAGTAATGTCTCTTGAGAAACATGCTATACCTGTTACCTTATTGTTTTTATAGATTGGATTAAAGCTTGCTTCCAGCCATACCGGATTCCCTGTTTCAACTGATGAGGTTTGTATTTCTTCTATAAATGCCTCGCCTTTGATGGCACGTTCATATAGTTTTTCCCAATATTCCCATGCTTCGTCAGAAATCACACCCTTTTGCAATACTTTATCTCCGGGTTTTAGGGTATTACCTGTAAACTTTTTTATTGAGTTTATAAATGCTTCATTTGCAGCCACAAGTGTCAGAGTTCTGCTAAGGCTCCAGATAAGGTCATCAGTGCTGTTTATAAGCGCAGTTTTGTCTCTTTGTTCAAATTCTTTTTCAGCCTCAGCAGTTTTAATCTTACTGATATCCATCATGATTCCCCTGACCAACGCAGGCATCCCTGTTTCTTTTATTATGGTTACAGTATCTCTAATCCATACTATTCTTCCATCAGCAGCTATCATGCGGTATTCAAGCGTATGTGGATTGCCTTTTGAGATCTGATCTAAACAATAATTTACCGATTTCTCGCGGTCAGCAGGGTGGAGGTGGTTACGCCAGAAAGAATTATCATCGTACCATGCTGAAGGGGGGTACCCAAGAATGTAACTGGTTTGGGGACTTACATAAGTGAATTGGAGGGAATCAGCTTTTCCTTCCCATACAATACCATCAATTGATTGTATAAGAGACTGAAACTTGTTCATCGATAAACGCAGTTTGTTTTCGGCAATTACGTTATCTGTGATGTCACGAAAGTTGTCAACAATCCCTTTGATATCAGGATCATTTATCATATTGTTAAGCGTTGAAGCAAACCAGCGCCACGTGCCATTTTTATGTTTTAAACGGCAATTACTACCATCCAGAGGGATATTTGGAGTGTCTATAGAATGTTGCAGGCTTTTTATTGCATCTTCCCGATCATCAGGATGCAATAGCCCGGTTATGTCCATATTAAACAATTCTTCCTCCGAGTAACCTAAAAGGCGTTGTGTTGAGGGCGAAACATATAAGGTTTTTCCGTCTTCAGAGAATATGATAGTACCATCCCTTCCATTTTCTACTAACGCGCGATAACGTTTTTCATTTGCAATCAGCTTTTCTTTCCACTTTCTTTCTTCGGTTATATTGGTTGAAGTAATAAATGCACTTATAACTCGTCCATCACTATGATAAACCGGTTTATACCGTAACTTGAAAACCATTCGTTCATCATATTCACCAGGAACTTCGATCTCTTTTTCTATGGTGTTTCCTTCAAAAACAGATTGATATATTTTTTTTAAGGATTCAGGATCATTAAATGCATAAAGCAGTATGGACTCATGTTTATGAATCTCTTTTCCAAAAAACTGTTTATATTGTTTTTTAAACTGCGAATTGTAATTAATTATTTTTAGGTCCTTATCAATTTGGGCAAAGCTTTCCTCAGTGTGTTTCATCAAAATTTCGAGGTTATTTTCAGGGATTCCATGGGCAGTTACATCGGTGACTGTATGGATGATAAAATTAACTTCGCCTGTTTCGTTTAATACCGGTGTGCTTTCTGATTTCCAATATCGTTCATCAAAATCATCTGTTCCTCTTACTGGTATGTCATATTTGACAATATCCATTTTGTGCGGAATTTTAGATGTACAGGCAGTTATGAGAGAGAGTTTTAATTTGTCGATGCCATTTGCATAGGTATTCTCCGGATTATCAGGAAAGGCTTCAAATATACCTTTGCCTAATAGGTCTTTTTCTGATGTTCCTGTAACCTGCAGGTATTTATCGTTAACTGAAGTAATTGTGAATGTGGGGATGTCCGGAGCTAAGATCAAGCATGGGGTAGGGAACGATTTAAAAAATTGATTGAAATCTATTTGATTTATCATTAGCAAAAATGTACATGCAATTATATTTATACTGAAGCGTTGTTAATTGGTTGCAGTATTATTTAAATATACCGCTTTCTCCTAAAAACACAATTTATAGATGAAAATAAGATCGAATGGAAGTATATTGATATAAAAAAAATTATACTTTCATAGATTTTGGATGCTAGAAGATACTTATTTCTGATAAATCAAACAGATCTCATTAAAAGTCGTTACCTTTGCAGCCGCCCCATCTTTAAGCGATTTCTACATACAAATGAGACAACTAAAAATAGCACAATCAATTACCAATCGGGAATCCCAGTCACTGGATAAATATTTAACTGAAATTGGTAAAGTAGATTTAATAACCGCGCAGGAAGAAGTTATCCTTGCGCAAAAGATCCGTGAAGGAGATCAGGCTGCCTTAGAGAGGTTAACGAAAACAAACTTGCGATTTGTTGTGTCTGTGGCTAAACAATATCAGAATCAGGGGCTTACACTCGGCGATCTGATTAACGAGGGGAACCTTGGATTGATGAAAGCTGCCAAGCGATTTGATGAGACCAAGGGATTTAAATTTATCTCTTATGCGGTTTGGTGGATCAGACAATGTATTATTTCAGCTATTGCAGATCAATCAAGAGTAGTCCGTTTACCATTAAACCAAATTGGATCATTAAGCAAGATCAGAAAGGCTTATTCTAAACTTGAGCAGGAGTTTGAACGCCAGCCATCTCCGGAAGAACTTGCTGATTGCCTTGAAACAACAGTTGAAAAAATTTCAGACTCCCTAAATAACTCCGGTCGGCAGATATCTATGGATGCACCATTTGTTCAGGGCGAAGAAAATACGCTTTTGGATGTGATGCAAAGTAATGATCCTACTACAGACAGTAGTTTGATGAGCGATTCTCTTTCTATGGAGATTCACCGGTCATTAACCACATTGTCTGAGCGTGATCGTGAAGTTATTGTATTGTTTTACGGTTTAGGAAATAACAGCCCCCATTCATTGGAGGAAATTGGTGAGCGGTTTAATCTGACACGTGAAAGGGTACGTCAGCTGAAAGATAAAGCGCTTCAGCGTCTAAAACGTTCTTCAAGAAGCCAGGCATTGCAATCCTACATGTAATTATTTGCCTGAAGAGCTGGAAACAGCCTCATAAGGCTTATGCATTGCAAACTCCTGTACCCAATAGTAGTTTATCTGGGCTATTCCGATATCTTTAAATGTTGGGTTCATCAGGTTTTTGCAATGACCTTCGCTTTTTATCCAGCTTTGCATTACTCTGTCAATTGATCGCTGGCCTGTGGCAATATTTTCTCCGTATGAATAAGCCATCGAGCCCGTCAGTTTATAGCCTGCAGCTTCAATACGCTGTTTAATACCATGGCCTCTGGAGTTGGTATGGCTTAGATAATTATTCTTATCCATGTCCCGCGCATGATTAATAGCCGCTTTTTCCAGCCGGGAGTCCCATCTTAATGGCGGTGCCGGACGCATGTAGGTCTTTCCGCATTTGCAACCTGAAGCCCTTAATGCATTTATTTTTCTTAAAAATTGCTGCTCAAAGCTGCGCCCTGTCGGGATGCTGGCAGTAGTTGTAGAAGTATATTTTCCTGCCTGCATTGCGCATGATGACAATACAAGCAGGAGTACAGTCATTAATTTCATATATGCTTGAAACGAAAGCTTAAATAAAAAATTACCTGAGTCTTCCGGTTATTACATATTGATTTGTTCCAAGCATTTTAACACTTTGCTCTTTTTTAATGATGTAAACCGAGTCCGGAAGGTAGGCCAGGTCTTCTGTTGAAGTGTAAAGTAAATTCGCGGTGCGGTTAGTAATATGGATCGATTTTACCCTGTCAGCAATCCTGATGATCCGTATTTTTCTGCTCTTTAAATTATCTTCCAGTGCCGTATATTCAATTGAGCTTCCATTAGATACTTTTCTGTAACTATTCTTCCAGGCGGGTTTATTGATATCAGATTCTATAAATAAGGCCAATTCATTTTCCCAGTTTACCTGTACTTTTTTTGTTTCTGAATTGTGATTGCGTGATACCGTTTTTACCACAGGTATATGGAGGCGGTTTAAACGAAGGCTTTCTTTCTCAAAAAAACCTTTCAGATCAAAATATTCACCTCCTGTAAACTTATCAGTAGTTGATTTATCGCCACATGCACAAATGGTAAAGCATATAAAGAGAAGAATCAGGATCCTCATTTAGTAATTAAAACATTGCCTGTCATTGTCTCGGGTGGTTCTATTCCCATTATTTTCAAGATAGTAGGCGCTACATCGCCAAGCTTTCCATCTGCGATATGCTTATATTCATCATCAATCAAAATACAGGGAACAAGATTAGTGGTATGAGCTGTATTTGCTGACCCGTCGGCATTGATCATATAATCTGCATTGCCGTGATCAGCAAGAATGATAAATGAATAGCCATGTTTCAGGCCGCATTCTACTACCCGTTGCATACACTTATCGACCGTTTCTACCGCTTTTACAACAGCTTCATAAACACCGGTATGTCCAACCATATCCGGGTTAGCGAAGTTAAGGCAAACAAAATCAGGCCATTCTTCTTCCAATTGCGGACAAATTGCCAGGGTGATCTCTTCAGCGCTCATTTCCGGCTTAAGATCATAAGTAGCCACTTTGGGAGATGGAATTAGAATTCTTTTTTCATTTTGGAATTCTTTCTCCCGACCACCTGAAAAAAAGAAAGTGACATGCGGGTATTTTTCGGTTTCTGCAATCCTGATTTGCTTTTTACCATTGGCTTCAAGTACTTCACCCAGGGTTTGACTCAGGTCATCTTTTGTAAAGATCACCTTAACATTTTTAAAGGTATCATCATAGGTGGTCATGGTAATATATTCAAGAGGTAAAGCCTCCATTGAATACTCAGGAAAGTCCTTCTGTGTTAATGCCAGGGTTATTTCACGGCCACGGTCAGTTCTGAAATTAAAGCAAAGTACCACATCTCCGGGCTCAATGATTGCAACAGGTTTTTCAAATTCATCAATTGCAATTATTGGCATTAAAAACTCGTCAGTAACACCCTCATTATAGGAGTTTTGGATCGCAGTTTCAATGTTTGTTGTGCTAAGACCCACTCCTTTGGTTAAAAGGTCATAAGCCAGCTTTACACGTTCCCAGCGGTTATCGCGATCCATAGCATAATAACGGCCGATCACTGAGGCAATGGTTCCGCTTGAATGGGTAAGGTGTGACTGCAGGTCCCGGATGTATCCTAAACCGGAATTGGGATCGGTATCTCTGCCATCCATAAATGCGTGGATAAATACATCCTCAACATTATTGTCTTTTGCGGCATCACACAATCCTTTAAGATGTTCAATATGAGAATGAACACCTCCATCAGATAATAATCCTATAAAATGAACTTTCTTTTTATTAGTCAGAGCATAGGAAAATGCTTCTTTTATTACCGGATGATTGGTAAATTCTTTGTCTTTAACAGCTTTGTTTATCCTTCCCAGCTCCTGGTAAACTACGCGTCCGGCGCCTAAATTCATATGGCCAACTTCCGAATTACCCATCTGGCCTTCCGGTAATCCAACGGCTTCGCCCGAAGCCTGTAACTTAGAATTTGGATAATTTATAATTAACTGATCAAAAAATGGCGTATCGGCATTCTTTATTGCATTGGATGCGTCGTTATTACCATAACCCCATCCGTCAAGAATCATTAAAACTGCTTTTTTATTTTCCACATACAAATATACATTTGCAGTGTTAAATCAACACGGTGTTTGTAATGTTTACTGAGTATGGAATTGAATAAAATTTTTCTTGACAATTTTATTAGACAAGCTTTAGCTGAAGATGTAGGTTCTGGAGATCATACTTCGCTTGCAACAATACCTATGGGAACATTAGGGAAGGCACAGTTAATTATTAAGGATGATGGCATCATAGCGGGTGTGGAAGTTGCAAAAGCTATTTTCAATGCTGTGGATAGCGATTTAAGTGTTGAGGTTCTTATTGAAGACGGAACTGAAGTGCAGTATGGTGATATCGGCATGTATGTTGAGGGCAGTGTGCATTCCATATTATTAGCAGAAAGGCTGGTTTTAAATACCATGCAGCGCATGAGCGGAATTGCTACGGTAACTAATCATATCAAGAAAAAACTTGCCGGAACCGGAACACAAGTGTTAGATACCAGAAAAACCACACCCGGATTAAGATATCTGGAAAAGTTAGCCGTCACCATTGGAGGTGGAGTGAACCATAGGTTTGGGTTATATGACATGATCCTGATCAAAGACAATCATATCGATTATGCAGGGGGGGTAACAAAAGCGTTGGATGCCACCATGAAGTATCTTAAAGATAAAAACCTTTCTATCCCCGTTGAAATTGAAATCAGAAATCTGGATGAGTTAACCCAGGTTTTAGATTATGATTGTATTGACCGCATACTTCTGGATAATTTTGAATTTGATAGATTAAAAGAAGCGGTTGCTTTAATAAATGGTAAATTTATTACCGAGGCATCGGGGGGCATTACCGATGAAAATGCGTTGCAGTATGCGGAGTGCGGAGTTGATTATATTTCTATGGGTGCATTAACTCATTCTGTGAAAAGCCTGGATATCAGCTTAAAAGCAATCAGGTAAAAACTTATATGTTTGCACCCCTATTTTTTACTATTATTGTATCTGAATGATATCAGTTTATTCGATCTCAGCACTAATAGCAGCATATTTATTTGGATCTATCCCATCAGCTGTTTGGATAGGACAAGCATTTTACGGTATAGATGTCCGTGAGTACGGCAGTGGTAATGCCGGCGCCACTAACACATTCAGGGTACTTGGTAAAAAGGCTGGGATTACGGTGATGGTCATGGATATATTCAAAGGCTGGACTGCCACCAACCTGGTGTATCTGATCGGGTTATCAGTTACTGGTCCTCAGAATTCCGTTCAGTTTGTAAATTACCAGCTTGCATTAGGTATTACGGCAGTTATGGGCCATTTATTTCCTGTGTTTGCTGGCTTCAGAGGTGGTAAAGGAATAGCCACATTATTCGGAATGATCTTAGCAGTTCATACCGAAGCGGCAATGCTTTGTGTATTAGTGTTTATTGTAGTTCTTGTTTTATCAAAATATGTCTCCCTTAGCTCCATACTAGCGGGCTTCACATTTCCGTTAAGTATTATATTTATCTTCCAATCCCCGATACGGTCTGTCGTATTATATGGTATGAGTATCTGTATACTGATTCTAGTAACTCATCAAAAGAACATCGAAAGGCTATTAAAAGGAAAGGAAAGCAAGGTAAATATTTTCAGAAAAAAAACAGTTTAGGATACTTACTGTTAAAAAAGAAAAAATAAAGACATATGAAAAGATTCAGAATATTACCTCTTATATTATTTGTAATAGTATTTGAGGCCTGCTCGACCGTCCCTTTAACAGGCAGGAGGCAGTTAAATATTGCCAATTCGGCGGCTATTCAACAGGAGGCGGCAGCAGCTTATCAACAATTTTTACGGGATCCGTCCACACGTGTAGTAACCAGTGGAACTGATTACCAGCGGGTTAAAAACGTTGGAAACCGCGTAGCACGTGCTATAGAAAAATATCTTAATGAAAACGGGTATGCAAACCAATATAGTTTTCAATGGGAGTTTAATCTGATTCAGAGCAAGGATATCAATGCATGGGCCATGCCCGGAGGAAAAGTTGCAGTGTATACAGGGATACTCCCAATTGCCGGTGGGGATGCCGGTTTGGCTACTGTAATGGCACATGAGGTTGCACACGTTATCGCCCGACATGCTGAAGAAAGGTATTCACAAACTGCCGGCGCCCAGGTATTGGGTGGCGTTGTAGGCGCTGCAACTGGCTCTCAAACCATTCAACAACTGTACGGATTAGGCGGACAGCTTGCATTATTGAGGTATGGCAGAAACCAGGAAAGTGAAGCAGACCGTCTTGGTTTAATTTTTATGGCTATGGCAGGATATCATCCTGATAATGCCGTTACTTTCTGGCAGCGAATGGCTAATGCTAAAGAAGGTGGCGCTCCACCTGAGTTTTTAAGCACTCACCCAAGCGATGAGACACGTATTGCCAACATCAGAAAACATTTACCGGAAGCAAAACAATTTTATGCTGCCAGGTAATTCTTATGATTAATTAAGGTTATACAGAATCGATACTAAAACTACCAAGCAAGGCCGCCCGAAAGCGGCCTTGCTTGGTAATATACTTTTCTATTTACGGTAAGCAGCAATACGTTATGGAATTGGAACCATCTTGAAATGACTATTCTTAGCCCCAGCCGGATAGTAATACTGAATGATATTTGCCCCGTCTGCGGTTGAATTTCCCTGTACATTTACACTCAAACCGCTGCTTCTGGAAACAATCCGGTAATACCCATTTCCAACGTCTATAAGAGACCATTCGTCATTATATTGCATGTCCTGAACATAATCATATTGAATTATTTTGGCAGAATTTACAAATGAATTTCCCTGCACATTAAAATCCTTTCCGCTTTTGACATTCGTAATCCTGTAATATCCGGTGGTTCCGATTTTGGTGAACACCCATTCATCATTTTTCGGATCTGTGGTTGAATAAAACCACTGAACAAGTTCAGCACTGTTTGACATGGAAGCGCCCAGCACTACTATAGCCTTGTCACTATGTTCTGCTATGATCTTGTAGGTCCCGTTTGGTATAGGGGCGGTTGGGGCTTGAAGTCTCATTTCGGATACTACGGGGAAGTGGTCTGAGGGCAATACGTCATTATAGATTCCATTGACATTGTCATAATTATCCCAGAGAACTGTACGGTTTAATACTTCCCAATTATTTTGGGCTTCACGGCTTACGAAGATATGATCAATCTGGCTATCATAACAGGTAGGAGTTGGATCCCACCAGTTGCCTGTTTGCCTACAAGTTGGAGCTTTTGTACCGGCTATTTCCCAGGCTTCGTCAAACAAGGCGGAATTCTGAAGGTAAGAGTATGGTCCGTCGACCACCTTTTGATTGGAATTGAAATCGCCAATCATGATACTGGGAAGACCACCAGCAATACTTTGTGCCTTACTTAACATTACCTTTGCACTCTCAAGCCTGGCAATAGCGCCGCTTGGGTTCCCATCCGGATCTCCGGGATCAAAGTGGGTATTAAATACAAAGAACTCTCTACCTGTAATTTTATCCTGAAATTTACCCCATGTACATACGCAGGCGTGGTAGTGACTGTCCCATGGGGTGGTATCCGATGGAACTGAAGTTGGCCCACCTGGAGCCATCCAGAACTTTCCACTGGTTTTTAATGTGAATTTAGAAGTTTTGTAAAAAATATCCTGATG
>DASWTL010000420.1:0-11353 GCA_036402155.1 Sphingobacteriaceae bacterium
AATTTAATGTAGCAGCTAAAGGTGCAGCATATATGAAGGGCATGCAGGATGCAGGTATTCTGGTTACGTTAAAACACTTTCCGGGTCATGGTGATACTGACGTAGACTCACATTATGATCTTCCTCAATTGAATTTTACTCCGGAAAGGTTGGATTCACTGGAAATGTATCCATTTAAACAACTCATCAATGAGGGAGCTTCAGGCGTCATGGTTGCTCATATGAATATTCCGTCTCTGGATCCAACCAAAAACCTGCCATCAACTTTATCAAAACCTATCATAACCGGGATCTTAAAGAACCAGCTAGGTTTTAAGGGACTTATATTTTCAGATGCCATGGATATGAAAGGTGTGGTGAAATACTTTCCTAATGGCGAAGCGGATGTACGAGCGCTCATTGCAGGTAATGATATTCTTGAACTATCTCAGAACAGTGACAGGGCGATTAGGCTTATCCGAAAATCAATCAGGCAAAATAAACTTGATTGGGATAGAATTAATGAAAGTGTACGAAAGGTCCTGGCAGCAAAATATTGGGTTGGTCTGAATAATCGAACTGACATCCCGACAGATAAGATTCATGATTATCTACTTCGTCCTGAGGCCTTAAATCTTAATCAACGGCTTGCAGATGCAGCAGTAACACTGTTAAAAGGAGATGATGCAATCCGTCAGCTTGACCGGGGAAAAAGAACGGCGGTAGTAAGTGTTGGATCTGCTGAAATAACTACTTTTCAAAACATGCTGAAACCGGTTTTTACTAATTCTACTACTTTTCTACTTGGGAAAAATGCAAGCACAGCCGATATCCAGTCGATGCTTCAGTCGCTTCAACAATATGATCAGATTATTGTAGGAATATTTGATACCCGTAAACGCCCGGGAGGAAATCTTGATTACAGCAATGATGTAAAGCTGGCAATCGCCCAACTAGCCAAAATGAATAGTATAGTAAGTGTGTTTGCGAATCCATACACTATTGCAGGCTTACCGGGAATTGAAGAAAGTAAGGCACTATTGGTAAATTATCAGAATAGCCCGGAACTTCAAAACTCCTCAGCGAGAGTGCTAATGGGGCAGTTGACACCAAGCGGAAAATTACCGGTAACTATTAATTCGTTTTTTAAGAACGGTGATGGGCTATAATTATTTGAAGAGTTGCTGTTAAGACTTTAGAAAGAAATTTATTAATACGTCTATCATTAACCTGAATTTATTTCTATCGGTTCATTATTGTAATTTCAAGCTCAGATGCAGATCCTGTCAAAATACAATCAAAATTTTCTTAAAGCACTTGAGCGGCTCAATGAAAACCAATTAAAAGCAGTTAATCAGATAGAAGGACCGGTCCTGGTTATTGCCGGTCCTGGTACGGGAAAAACACAAATTCTTGCTGCACGCATTGGCAAGATCCTGCTCGACACCGACACACAGCCTCATAATATCCTTTGCTTAACTTATACCGATGCTGGTGCAGTAGCAATGCGTAAGCGTCTGTTTGATTTTATAGGTCCTGAGGCCTACCGGGTTAATATTTATACATTTCATGCTTTCTGTAATGACATCATCCAGGAGAACCTGGATTATTTTGGAAAGCTGGAGCTCGATGCTATTTCCGACCTGGAACGCATGGACCTGTTTCGGAAGTTGGTAGATAGTTTTGACAAAGACCATCCATTGAAGCGGTTCAGGGGCGATGTTTATTATGAAGTAAAGCGATTACAGAATCTGTTTTCTGCGATGAAACGTGAAAACTGGTCTGCCAGCTATATTTCCCAGAAAATTGATGAATTTAAAACTCTTATTGAATGCTGTGAGAAAGACTCACCTTATTACAAAATCTATAAATACTCAGTAAAACGTCTGAATAATGAGGTTGGATCATTAAAGCCCGCGTTTACAGAGCTATGTGAAAACCTTGAAAAGCTGCGCGCAGCCGTAAACGAATTCCCAAAATATCAGCACATGATGCGACAAATGGGCCGTTATGATTTTGATGATATGATCAGCTGGGTACTGGAGGCATTTAAAACCGACGAGCAATTCCTGTTAAATTATCAGGAACGTTATCAGTATATACTTATTGATGAATATCAGGATACCAGCGGTGCACAAAATGAACTGATTAATCTGCTTATCAATTACTGGGAAAACCCAAATGTCTTTGTTGTTGGTGATGATGATCAGTCGATATTCCGTTTCCAGGGAGCCAACATTCAAAACATCGAAGATTATAATAATCGTTATGCAGACGTACTCTACAGAGTAATGCTCACTGATAACTACCGGTCCTCACAGCATATCCTGGATACTGCCCGTGCTTTAATAGACCTAAACCAGGAGCGGATTAAATTACCAGGACTGGATAAGAATCTGCTGGCCAGAAATGAAATTCATCTGAACAGTACCGTAAAGCCTGAAATTCGAGCTTATTCGAGCCAGTTTCATGAATTCGCTGCCATTACTGACGAAATTGATCGATTAATTGATCAGGGTGTACCACCGGATGAGATTGCTGTAATTTACAAAGAACACCGGTCGGGCCAGGAACTTGCCCGCTATTTCAAAGTAAATGGCATACCTGTAAACACCAAAAGAAAAGTAAATATCCTTCAGGAACCATTTGGCCGTAAAATGATCAACATATTACGATATCTGGCACTTGAAACCGAGTTTTCATACAGTGGGGATGAATTGCTTTTTGAAATCATGCATTATGATTTCTATACTATATCACCTATTGATGTAGCACGGGTTAGTGTAGAAGTTAATAATTACAACAAATCCCATAAAGACAAAACCTCACTCCGCTCAAAAATTTATGATATAGCCCGTAAAACCGGCCTTACACTTTTTGATACAGAAAGTCATAAGCAAATTAAACAGCTAAGTGACGATCTTGAGTTCTGGATTAAAGAAGTAAATAATCTTACGCTGCAAAATCTGTTTGAAAAGATTATGGTTAGAGGAGGGATATTAGCGTATATTTTGAAATCCCCGGATAAAACCTGGTTGATGCAGGTAATTTCTTCCCTATTCAACTTCCTAAAGGAGGAGAGCCGGAAAAAACCTGATATCAAACTGAAAGAATTTGTAGAACTCCTGGATCTGCTCGAGGAGAACGATCTGCCTCTTGAACTGAATCAGACTATTTTTAATGAAAGCGGGGTAAACTTTCTTACTTGTCATGGCTCCAAAGGACTGGAGTTCGAACATGTATATCTGATTGGCAGCACGAAGAATGTTTGGGAAAAGAAAAGAAAGAATACAACAGGCCAATATAAATTCCCGGATACCGTACTCAGCTCATTAACAGCAGGAAATGACGAAGAGGAATTAAGACGATTATTCTATGTTGCTTTAACCCGTGCAAAAAAATACCTTCATATTTCTTACCCGCAACAGGATGCTAAAGGAAAACCACTGGAAGCAACTTTGTTTATTGGTGAGATCCTTGCAGCAACCGAATTAGAGATCAGGCCGGTTGAAGTATCTGATGAAGTTTTAACAGATTTCTTTATTCTGCAATTCACTGAAGAAGAAAAGCCAACGATTGGCCTGATTGATACAGAGTATATTAATCATCTTCTGGAGAATTATGCCCTTAGCGTTACGCATCTTAATAACTACCTGGATTGCCCATTAAAATTTTATTTCCAAAACCTGGTACAGGTTCCTTGCGGGAAAAACGATACATTAACCTTTGGATCTGCAGTGCATTGGGCCTTGAATAAACTTTTCCGCGGCTTACCGGAAAACAACAACCAGTTTCATCCTATAAGTCAGTTTATGGATGACTTCCATTGGTATATGCGCAGAAACCGGGAAGCTTTTACTGCTGAACAATTTAAGCGACGTACAGAATACGGTGAAAAGATCCTGCCTGAATTTTACAATAAATATGTTAACCAATGGGAGAAAGTTACAGTTACCGAATATGCAATTAAAAATGTAGAGGTTGATGGAGTTCCTGTTAAAGGAGTATTAGACAAACTGGAATTTAAAGGCAACCAGGCCAATGTAGTTGATTATAAAACAGGTAGTTATGAACGCGCAAAGGCAAAATTCAAACGTCCTGATGAAAAATTACCACAGGGTGGAGATTATTGGAGGCAAGCGGTATTTTATAAATTATTGGTTGATAACGACCGTAGAAAAGACTGGCAGGTAGTGAGTACGGAGTTTGATTTTATTGAACCTGAAAAAGGGGAATACATCAAAGAAAAGGTGGTCATCAGACCCGAAGATCTTGAAATTGTTCGCACTCAAATAAAAGAAACATTTGCAAACATTAAGAACCACCAGTTTACCCAAGGATGCGGAAAAGAAGACTGCCAATGGTGTACTTTTGTGCGTTCAAACTTTACCCAACCACAAAATCTGCTTGAGAAAGCCGGAGAAGAAGAAATTCAATAACTTCTGAAACGATATTGCAGCCAACATTCTTAGTTTTAAAACATTAAAACCTATATTTGCGTCCGAGAATTTTTTAATTTGCCGATGAGAGAAATACAATTCAGAGAAGCGCTTCGGGAAGCATTAAACGAAGAAATGCGTAAAGATGAAACCATTTTTTTAATGGGTGAGGAAGTTGCTGAATATAACGGAGCCTATAAAGTAAGCCAGGGTATGCTGGCAGAGTTTGGTCCGAAACGTGTTATAGACACCCCAATTGCTGAATTAGGCTTTGCCGGTATTGGTGTTGGAGCAGCAATGAACGGATTAAAACCGATCATCGAATTCATGACCTTCAATTTCTCTTTAGTAGCTATTGATCAGGTGATAAATGCATCTGCCAAAATACTTTCTATGAGCGGCGGACAATTTTCAAATCCTATTGTATTTCGCGGACCAACCGGAAATGCTGGACAGTTAGGCGCGCAGCATTCTCAAAACTTCGATAGCTGGTATGCAAACTGCCCTGGTTTAAAAGTAGTGGTTCCTTCAAATCCTTATGATGCCAAAGGCTTATTAAAACAGTCCATTATTGATCCGGATCCTGTAATTTTTATGGAATCAGAGGTAATGTATGGTGATAAGGGACAGGTTCCTGAAGAAGAATATTATATCCCATTAGGTAAGGCTAAAGTAGTTAAAGAAGGCACCGATGTTACCATCGTCACTTATGGTAAAATGCTTTCACGCGTGGTTATGCCTGCAGTTGAAGAATTAACTAAAGAGGGTATTAATGCTGAAGTCATCGATCTTCGAACTGTACGCCCGATTGATTATGAGACTGTGATCAATTCAGTGAAAAAAACCAATCGTATGGTTTTTGTGGAAGAAACCTGGCCATTAGGATCTATTGCAACTGAAGTTGCCTTTAAAGTACAAAAAGATGCATTCGATTATCTGGATGCGCCTGTTCTCAGAGTGGTAAGTGCCGATGTCCCATTACCTTATGCACCAACCCTTATTAAAGAAGCGTTACCAAATGCTGAGCGGGTTGTGAAAGCGGTAAAAAGCGTAATGTACGTTTCGAAATAAACAAAATTTAAGTCCTGAGCCTAAAACTCAGGACTTTTAGAAGTCCAAGCTATATTTCCCATCAATGGAGCAACTGCTCGTTCGGTTCACAATCATTCCAAAGTTATCTGCCTTTTTATACTTTCTTCAAGCGAAATAAAGGTTTCTGTTCGCTGAATTCCCTCAATACCCTGTATACTATCATTAAGTACGGATCTTAAATGATTTGTATCACGGCATATTATTTTGGCAAACATGCTGTAAGCACCCGTTGTATAGTGCAGTTCAACAATTTCTTTCACTTTCCTCAATTGCTCAACAGCATCTTTGTAGATGGAACCCTTTTCAAGAAATATTCCAAGAAAGGCACAGATATCATAGCCTACCTTTTGCGCATCAATTATCAGATTAGAGCCTTTGATTATACCCATATCCTCCATTTTTTTCATCCGGACATGGATAGTACCACCTGAAACAATGAGTTTTTTTGCAATTTCCGTATAAGGAGTAGTTGCATCATTCATCAGGAATGAAAGAATTTGAATATCGAGATTGTCAATTTCTAAATTTTGCAGCCGTTTGTCCATACCAATTTTTAAATTTTATAACACATTGCTAATATCATTAAATTATTTATAAAAATAAAAATAAATACTTATAAAATTTGCAATGAAATAGAAACTCTCTTACATTTGTATCAAGCAAACGGAAAAAAAGAGTTGCTTATACTGTAGGGTGGTGAAATTGGCAGACACGCCTCCTTGTCTCGGTGGCGGAGATCATGGGAAATCTTAACTGACTTGTCAGCTAAGTCTAACCACTCCGTGAAGGTTCGACCCCTTCCCCTACAGCTCCTTCATTAAATTCAGGTTTATTATAATTGGTTAGTTTGAGCTCTCCCTTCGGAGAGCTTGTTTTTTAAACCTATTTTTCTTATCGCGTAAAAACTACGGGCCACCAATACTGAACAAAAAGAAAAATAAGAGCAATCGAGATCAGATCAGCCACTATTCCTGCTTTTATCATGTCTGCTATTTTAACGCTTCCTGAACTAAAGACTATTGCATTAGGAGGCGTTGCCACCGGCAGCATGAATGCGCATGAAGCAGCCAGAGCTGCACCAATCATTAAATGAAAAGGATCCATTGACAAGGATGCAGCTAATGTGACTAACAAAGGAAGAACCATACTGGCCGTTGCTGTATTTGATGTGATTTCTGTTAGAAAATTTATTGAAGCAATAACTAATAATAAAATAATGAAAGCCGGGAAAGCCTTAAAATTCACAAACAGACCTGCAAGCCATGAGGTCAGGTCAGTTGAAGAAAAGCCAAGAGCGATTGTTAATCCTGCACCAAAAATCAGCAATATTCCCCATGGAAGCTTCCTGGCTGTATCCCAATTCATTAATTTTTCATTATCAGCGTTTCCTGAAGGAATTAAAAACATCAAAACTGCACCTGTCATGGCTATAATGGTATCATCCAGCCCGGGAATAATTCGCTGCCATAAAAACGTTCTTGTAATCCAAAAAAACGCTGTAAGCAAGAAAACCGTGAGCACCCGCTTTTCAACCACTGTCATTCTCCCTGGTTCAATCATTAATATTTCCTCTTCATCCGGAACCGGTTCAGTTTTATAGGAGGTAAGTACAATCCATGTCAGAAACAATAAAATTGCACTAAATGGCAATGCAAACATCATCCAGGTGAGAAAAGAAATTTCAAATCCAAATGATTCTTTTATTATTCCAGCCAGAATAATATTAGGCGGGGTACCAATTAATGTGGCCATGCCTCCAATAGAAGCAGCATAGGCTATACCCAGCATAAGACTCCTGGCAAATTTTTTACGATTATCCCCCAGATGGCTGATAACTGAAAGTCCTATTGGCAGCATCATTATAGTTGTGGCAGTATTAGACAGCCACATAGAAAGAAAGCCTGTAGCTATCATAAAACCGAGGATAATACGCTTCTCCCCTTTTCCAACATGTGAAATTATATAATATGCAATTCTTTTATGCAGGTTACAACGTTCAACTGCTAATCCTAAAATAAAGCCACCAAGAAATAAATAGATATAAGAATTGCCATAAGAGGAAGCTACTGCTTCCACCTTTAATGCACCTGATAAAGGGAAAATAATGATTGGCAGCAGTGATGTAACTTCCAGTTCTACTGCTTCTGTCATCCACCAGATAGCTACCCAAACCGAGCAGGCCAAAACGGCCCGGCCCTGCGGTGATAATCCTTCCGGATGAATTAATTGAATAATAGTAAACGCTAATGGGCCGGCCAGAAAGAATAATAAATTCTTTAATTTCATCTGAAGGTTCTGAGGGTTTAAGATTTGTTAATCTTTTTTAAGTACAAGATATGGCTCCAGTACTTTTTGCCAAATTTTATAGCCTTCAGGTTTCATATGAAGGTTATCCTTCAAAAAAATATCATTTCGGACTATCCCGTTTTCAGCCAGCATCGGTGTCCATACATCTGCATATGCTGTGTGTGGAGTACGGTTGGCAAATTTCTTCAATGATTTATTAAATTTTGTATACTCTTTGCGCAACCGCCATCGGGAAACACTAGGTTTAACTGATATAAATACAACAGGAGTTCCTGGGAAATCTTTTGCAATTTTCTCTCTTAATAACCGGGCTTCTTTCATAACTTCCCTGGGTGTCATTCCTCCGGCTATATCGTTGTCTCCCTCATAAATAAATATCTTTGAAGGTTTATATGGTGTAATTACCCTATCATAAAAATAAATCAAATCCTTAAATCTGGAACCGCCGAAGCCCCTGTTAATTATATATACATTATCAAAATAGTTGGCAATGTCTTTCCAATTTGTAATTGATGAACTGCCAACAAATAAATTTGCTCCGGGACGTACCTGCTCAACCTGATCTCTCTTATCAAAATCGAGCATCGCCTTCTTCCATTTTCCGGGATCAACTCCCTGTGCGGTGACTAAAGCCGGAAAGCTTAAGAATGTGAGATATATAAAAACTCTGAATAGCAGGTTACTTTTAAAAAGCCTCATAATGGAAAACTTAAACACTATATAAACTATGATAACAAACACCGCAATATGGTAAATATTATGGCGACTTCCATCGTTAAAGTTGCACCAAAGCCTGAATTGATATTAAAAATAATAAAATCAGGAACTTGTAATCTTTGTTACTTTTTTATGAAACTGTTGCATAATTAATTTTTTATACCCTCTTTTGTACTTAATAAAATGAATATAACATCCTATATATCAGGCTCGGCTAGTAAAACTAAGAGTAGTTTAACTGTTTTGGTATGTGAAAATTTTCATACTGAAAAACTTATATTCAGAAACCGACGACCCTTTATACCGCGAGTTTGAACTCACGGTTCACTTCAAAAGTTTCCGGTAACTCTAACCGGTTTATAATTCATCCATATATTTGCACCAAAGACTAAAAACGTAGTCTTTCCGCTTAAAACCGGATTTTCTTATTTCTCAAAATGAAAGAAAACGAATTTGTTGTAATAGCTGCAACAGAACAACATACAAAATACGCAGAGCAGATCGTAAATGAGATGGCAGAATCTGCAAAAGCGCGGGGTACAGGTATCGCCACCCGTACACCAGAGTATGTAGCCAACAAAATGCTTGAAGGTAAAGCGGTTATAGCTTTACACACAGATGGCAGATGGGCTGGCTTTTGTTATATCGAAACGTGGAGTCATGGCCAGTTTGTTGCCAATTCCGGTTTAATCGTTAACCCCGAGTTCAGAAACTGTGGGTTGGCCAAGCGTATTAAGTCTGTTATTTTTGATCTTTCACGACATAGGTACCCCGATGCCAAAATATTTGGCCTCACTACCGGGTTAGCCGTGATGAAGATCAACTCAGATCTTGGCTATGAGCCGGTTACATACTCCGAACTGACCCAGGACGAGGAATTCTGGAATGGTTGCAAGAGCTGCGTAAACTACGAAATCCTGATGATGAAAGAGCGAAAAAACTGTTTATGTACAGCCATGCTTTATGATCCGGTTGAGAAGGAAAGGGAAGCTGAAGAAAAAAGAAAAAAAATTATACGGAAGCAATCATTGACAGAAAAGATTGAAGCCAAAATAAAAAAGTCTGAGTAACATCAGACTCACCTTTATACAAGTTAATTTATAGCAAATGAAGAAAAAAGTTGTTTTAGCATTTAGCGGCGGATTAGACACGTCTTTTTGCGCAATACATCTTACCAGAGATCTTGATCTGGAAGTACATTCGGTCATCGTAAATACCGGAGGGTTCTCTGATCAGGAGCTTAAACAAATAGAGGAGCGCGCATATGCCCTTGGTGTTACCAGTCATTCTGTTGTTGATGAGACAGAGAATTTTTACACTTCATGCATAAAGTATCTGGTATTTGGCAATGTATTAAAAAATGCCACTTACCCGCTATCCGTAAGTGCTGAACGCGTGAGTCAGGCGACAGCTATCGCAAACTATGTAAAGAAAATCGGGGCCGAATATGTAGCCCATGGAAGTACCGGCGCGGGCAATGATCAGGTCAGGTTTGATATGATCTTTAATATTCTTATTCCCGGCGTAGAAATCATTACCCCTATTCGCGACCTTAAGTTAAGCCGCGAAGAGGAAATCGAATATCTTAAAAAACATGGGGTAGAATATAATTTTGAAAAAGCGCAATACTCTATAAATAAAGGTATATGGGGTACTTCAGTCGGAGGAAAAGAGACTCTTACCTCCTACGGTACACTTCCTGAAGAGGCCTGGCCAACCCAGGTTACGGAAACCGGTGTAAGAGATATTGAGTTAGAGTTCTTAAAAGGTGAATTAGTAGGGATAGATGGTGAAAAATTGTCACCAACAAAAGCTATTCAAAAGTTGCAGACTATTGCTCAACCTTATGGCATTGGCCGCGACATTCATGTTGGTGATACCATCATTGGTATAAAAGGACGTGTAGGTTTCGAAGCAGCTGCACCAATAATAATTATAAAGGCTCATCACACGCTTGAAAAGCATACTTTAACAAAGTGGCAGTTAAGCTGGAAAGATCAGTTGTCATCTTTTTACGGCAACTGGCTACACGAAGGACAGTTTCATGATCCGATTATGCGAAACATCGAAGCTTTTCTAACTGATACACAGAAAACCGTAAGCGGGAAAGTATTTATTCAGTTGCATCCTTATCGTTTCCAGGTTATTGGAATTGAATCAAAGCATGACCTGATGTCAAGCAAGTTTGGCAGCTACGGTGAAATGAATTTGTCGTGGACAGGTGATGATGTGAAAGGTTTCTCGAAAATATTTGGAAACCAGGTAATGATCTATCATAAAGTGAATAATGAAGAAAATTAAAACAGGTATTATTGGCGGAGCAGGATACACAGGCGGTGAATTGATCCGGATATTGATCAACCACCCGAAGGTAGAAATTTCATTTATTCATAGTAATAGCAACGCTGGTAATTTTATCTCTGATGTTCACACCGATCTTTTGGGAGATACGGATATCAAATTTACCAGTGAGCTTTCCCAGGACATTGACGTATTGTTTTTATGCGTAGGGCATGGTGATGCAAGAAAATTTCTTGAGGCAAACCCGATAAATGAAAATATTAAAATTATTGATCTTAGTCAGGATTTCAGATTAGCTAAAAACGCAGATTTCAACGGCCGAAATTTTATTTACGGGTTACCGGAATTAAATAAAGAAGCGATAAAATCTGGTAAAAATATTGCAAATCCGGGCTGTTTTGCAACTGGTATTCAGTTAGCGCTTTTACCATTGGCTTCAAAAGGATTACTGAATAATGAGGTACATCTTAATGCCACAACCGGCTCCACTGGTGCCGGGCAAAGTCTCTCGCCAACCT
>DASWTL010000421.1:0-12589 GCA_036402155.1 Sphingobacteriaceae bacterium
TTACACGCTCAGTCGCTAACTGTGGCTACGTTTAACATACGGTTCGACAGTCCCCGCGACATTGGTAATTTGTGGGCAGATCGTGCACCGGTAGTCATGAATTTAATACGTTTCCATGATTTTGATATTTTCGGAACACAGGAGGGCCTGGTTCATCAGCTGAATGATATCAGTAAAGGATTACCTCAGTATAGCCGCTATGGTGTTGGCCGTACGGATGGAAAGGAAGGCGGAGAGTTTTCAGCTATTTATTATAAGAAAGACCGATTCAGACTGCTAAAAAGTGGTGATTTCTGGCTGTCGGAAACTCCGGAGAAACCTTCTATGGGCTGGGATGGCAAATGCTGCCACCGCATTTGTTCCTGGATTTATGTACAGGATAAAAAAAGCCGGAAAAAGTTTTATGTATTCAATGCGCATTTTGATCATGAGGGCAATATTGCACGTATCGAAAGCTCCAGGCTGATGTTGCAAAAGATCAGGGAAATCGCAGGAAATAATCCTGTGCTGCTAACCGGGGATTTTAACGGAGATCATAATAGCGAATGGTATAAAACATTAGCCAATTCCGGTATACTGAAAGATATTTATTCCCAGGTTGAGTATCCGTATGCTAACAACGGTTCATTTCAAAATTTTGGGCGGAATATGGAAAGTAAAAAGATAATAGACCATATTTTTATGTCAAAACACTTTTCAGCACAAAAATGGGGTATCCTGACGGATAGCTATCATGGCAAATATCCTTCGGATCATTTTCCTGTAGTTGCAGTTGTTAAGCTGTGAGAATGCCGGGAAAAGACGGATAACTCTCTGTGATACATTGTATAAATACCCGTATTTATCAGATAAGTACCTGATGTTATTTAATTGTCAATCAATTTGCATACTTGGAATGTACTATTGATGTGTGTGATCAATCTGATTAATACTAAACCTTACACAGTAAACAAGGGCAGCCAAAAGCTGCCTTTGTTCGTTTAGAAAAGTTAGGACTGCTAAGGTTTTACTCCGGTTAAATGCAGGCAGGTTCTTATCTGATAAAACTAAAACTTTCCGAAATTAGCTGTTAAGTAATGGATGGTGATACAAAGTATTTGAATCCTGGTAGTAATACCGGGTGCAGTTCTTTATGTACCTTAGTGAGTAAAGAAAATGAAGTGTTACTAATTCAGAATACCTCAGATAACTATGAACGAAGTAAAAAAATACATACAACAATTTGAACCTGATATTCAGGAGAGACTAAATACACTCCGGGAGATTTTTTTTGAAGAGTTGCCTGACACGGAAGAAAGTATTCGGTACAAAATGCCGGCATATAAAGTCGGAAAATATCATCTATACTTTGCTGCTTACAAAAAGCATATCGGGTTTTATCCGGTTTATGGTTTGACAGAAATCGAAGATGAAATTTCCGAATATCGGGCCCCAAAGACAAAAGATACACTACATTTTATGCTTGATAAACCTTTACCTTTAGAATTGATAAAAAAGATAATAAAGCTAAAATCAAAACTTTAACTATATTGAATACTTAAGTTGGGTTATGACCTGGTGGGAGGACATTCTACACTTTTATCAAACATTATTGATATCATCAACTTCAATTCCCAATTGCCGTAATAGAAGTGATGCGTTGAAGGTTTTACACTCTCCATGTTTTAGCTTGTAATCAAATTTCATTTCCTCGCCCTCAACCTGGATATCAAAATAAAAATTACGGATATAGTCCGGGTATTTTTGCTCGAGTTGGGCAATTTGTAAATCATGTGTTGCCACTATTCCTACTGCATTTTGACCAATAAGCTTTTCTATTACCGCTTTTGAGCCGCGGTATTTATCAACCGAATTAGTGCCCCGGAGCATTTCATCAATCAGGAAATAGACTTTTTGTTTTGTGTCCAGTGTTTCCAGCAGAAGCCTTAACCGGTCAAGCTCAGCCTTAAATGTAGATGTGCTTTCATTCAGTGAATCAGTAATTCGCATGTAACTGAATATCAGCATTGGGGTAAGCCTCAGTTTTTGGGCGCAAACCGGCGCTCCGCACAACGCGAGTACCGAGTTAATACCCAGTGTTCGTAAAAAGGTACTTTTTCCGGCCATATTCGATCCGGTGATAATATCTATTTTCAGCTCATTATTTAATGAAAAATCATTCTCAATACGTATAGAAGCCGGAATAAGAGGATGACCAATTGCCTGTGCGGTTAACGTGTAATTTTCATCTTCTGCGATATCCGGAAAACACCATGAGGGGTAATTCGTCTGCAGACTGCTCATGCTGATAAGCGCTTCAAAAGTGGCCAGATGATCAAAAGCTTCCTCCAGATTTACCCTGTTATTACGTTTCCAGTCTTCCATAGCCAGAAACTGCCGTATCCCCCAGGCAGTAGTAAGATATAATATGGGTCCGATGAAGCCAACCATGAGAAGGTCCATGCGGGCGATGAGAACAGACAAATGCTTAACCTGGTCAGCAAATTTTCCTTTGGTACCATCCTTCAGGTCACTGGCCAGGGAAGCGCACAGGGTTGACTCCCAATTCCTGGTATTAATGGCCACAATAGCCTCATGAAAATGGGCAAGACCAGCACTGGTTTTGCTTGTAAGATCAGCGGTTTTCATTACCCGTGCATTGTAAACCAGCGATAACAATGCATTTGTTACTGCCAGAATGATCAGAATAAGCGAAAACCACGGTACATAATAGGTGAGTACTGCAAGTGCTATAAATATCCACGGAACCCACTGAATATAAATTCTTAATGTTGTGGAATGCTCTCCGGGAGTTAACCTCAGATAGGCAAACAGTTTTTGTGCATAATCTTCACCTTTATTCAGAAAGAGCAGTGCCGCCTGAAAATTCAGCTTCCAGTCGCGATCAGCTGTGAGTTCCTTAACAGCTTCCTGTCTTTGTCTGATCTCATGAACGGAGGCCGGACCGCTTAACCAATACGACAGTTTCTTATTGCCCAAAGCCGTAGAACAGCGGTTCATTAAAGCAAACAGGGAACCTTTGCCAAAAATATCAAGATCGGATGTATAGGGATGAAGACCATCCATCCATACAGAACCCTCTGAGTAAAGATTTTCCAGGCGGCTCATGCTGTTAATTTCATTGGCATTCACTTTTTTTAGATTGGAAAAATAGGTCTTTCGCTTTTCCAGTACACTCTGACGTTTCACCAGGTATCCAAAACCGATCACTGCCAACAGGAAAACGAGTTCGGTAGCCCATATCCTGTTAAGTTTAAGTGACTGGTAGGTCAGGATTATGCCTGCAATAAACGCAATAAGCCGGAAGAATGAGTAAATATTGATCAGACGTTCATACCTGGCGATCTGTTGATCACATGAAGTCAGTTTAGCATGGTAATACCCGGATGCATCTTGTTCCATTAAGTTCGGAGGTAATTTTTTTAGTGTGCCAAGTTAAGGATTACTAGTGGGTTCCTGGATATGGGAGTTTTTGGTTTCAGGTCGCAAAGGAATTTTTACTTCAGGATGTTGGTAATTTTTGGTCACCTATTCCTTTTCTTTTATGTTTACCATATTACACAAACAATTGATATCAGATGGAACCTCTGGATTTAAAAACATTAGCACAACAACTGCGTAAACCTGAAGGCGATAAAGGGAAGGTTGTGGCAAATCAAATGAACGACGGTAATCTATTCATTAATCGTTTAACCATTGAAAATCTGGATATAAAATCTGGCGATAAGATCCTGGAAGTGGGCATGGGTAATGGAGCGTTTGTAAAAGAGATCGTAGAGCGGGAAAGTTCTGTTAAATACGTTGGGTGTGATTTTTCTGAAACGATGATAGCTGAAGCCCGGAATTTGAATAGCGATCTGGTGGCAGCAGGGCGTGCTGATTTTGTTCTGTCATCATTAAATGCTCTGCCGTTTCCTGATGGAAGTTTTAATACTGTTTTTACGGTTAATACGATCTATTTTTGGGAAGATCCGGAAAAAGAGCTTAGTGAAATTAAGCGGGTATTAAAAAACAGCGGAAAGCTGCATATCGCGCTGCGTCCCAAATCAGTAATGAAGGATATGCCATTTGTTAAGCACGGGTTTCAGTTATTTAATAAGGAAGATGTAGAAAGCTTAATGATAAGTAATGGTTTGGTGGTAACCAAAGTTGTTGAAGAACCAGAACCTGAAGTAGCATTGGGGGAATTGTCTTTAAAGATGGCAACCCTGATTATAATTGCAGAAAAGGCCTGATCAGGATCTTGAGCTCGTATGATCGTCACTGATTAAACTAAGACAAAAAAAAGCGCAGAGCTCACCGGTGAGGTGATACTCTGCGGGAATAAGAATAATTACTGCGTAATAGTTATAGTACCCAGGTCTTTAACAGAGCCTGTCACTACAGTAACATTGTCGATAGTTTTGTTCACATACGGACTAATCGGTTTAATTTCAATTTTATAGGTTCCTGCGGCTACACCCGGGAACCAGAATTTTCCGTTTGCATCCGTAATGGTTCCTAAGGTATCTGTACCTGCAATAGCATAAATTTTAGGATTTGATGTAGCTGGAGTAATGGTGCCTGTGATAGAGCCGGATACTGCATTAGGAATTGCGCGGACAACCGGTTTTAAAATATATCCTCCGTTTCCTGTTTGTACAATCGATTTTGCGGCATCAAAATCAAGCAGCATGGTATAGGCAACTCCTTCTTCCAGGTTGTCTTGCACTTTTATTTTAACACCGGAAGTTTGTCCGCTTGGAGTTGTTAACGGGTAACTTTGTCCATTAATAAGTACACTGTTACCGGTAGAATTGAGTACAAGACGTACTTCCTGCAATGTTCCTGAAGGAATGTCTTCACTAGCGATAAGCGTGTCTTTACCCATGGTGTAGTTTAAAATATTAAATGGTGCACTGTTTACCTCCAGTGTGCTTTGGCCTCCGGAAGAGAATATCTGCACCTCTTTAATACTTAAAAACAAAGCCTGATAGGCTCCTGGGGCATCTGTTAGTTTGACATTTACTTTAGTCATGCCTCCATTTTCATTCTTGTTGCACGCCACCAGACCAATACTTAAGCCCAGTGCGATTAAAATCAATAATTTTTTCATTTCTTAGGTAATTAATGTGTGTACTGCTATCATTCAATAACTTTGCCATTATCTTTTTTGCGCTATCATTAAATTTTAGAGGATTTTAAAGAAATGAGCCTTATTGCTTCTGAACATCGGTCTGTAGTGGTGCAGAACTTATTTCTAATGATAACAATTGACCCATAAAATTGTCGTTATTATAACTTAAGTTCAGGAAAGGGCTTGATCTTATTTTATGATGATATATGGAAAATCAGGAGTTTAAGATCCGGATTGATGCCACGCGGGAAAAGGTGTGGAGTATACTCTGGGATGATGTTACTTACAGGCAATGGAGCTCAGTTTTTAGTGAAGGTTCGTGGGCGGCAACAGACTGGCAAAAGGGGAGTAAAGTACTTTTTTTAGATGATAATTATTGTGGTATGGTAGCTACTATTGCTGAAATTATACCTAATGAGTTTATGTCATTTAAACATTTGGGTACTGTTGATGATGGCGAAGAGGATATCGAAAGTGAACATGTTAAGGAATGGGCAGGTGCCCTGGAAAACCATACACTCGAAACTGTGGATGGAAAAACTGAGCTGACAATTAATATAGACGTTACGGAAGAATTTAAGGATTATTTTCTGAATGTCTGGCCGGAAGCACTGAAAAAGATAAAGGAACTGGCAGAAAAAAGTCCCGTATTATTACCGGTTGTATAACCTGCTGATAATATTACAAATATACCAAACTTAAAAATACCGGCACATCTATTGCTAATATTTTTAGTAATTGTTTATATTTGTAGCTATGGAAACAGCACTCACACCGAAAATAATTTTGTTACTGTTTACACGGTATATAGGTCAGCCTGTGTGGATACGAAGCTTATATGCACATAAATATGGTAAGGAGCCTGAGCATCAGCCGGCCATTCTTTCGGGTATAAAAGAGGATGCGCTTCAAATACAGAAAGGAAAAATAAAATACTGGATCTCATTGAATGACGACCTGCAGTATTATGAAATAAAGCTGCTTCTTAAGCCGCTTTCGCGGCTAACCCAGCGTGCAAAGGAAACTGCGAACAGTTTACCCGTTACGGTTTTTATTACTCAGTATTATGTGCAGATGGGATATGATATGCCGGTTTTCATTTCACCGGGGCATCCGCTTAACTGCAAATATATGTATGAACTGGGATTGGCGGATTATCGCACACCTCAGGAAATTGAGATGCTGAACAAAACAATAACCGGAAGAAACCTGTCAGGGAGAATTCTGGCACAAAGGGTTTGAGAGATGGTTCCCGCTAACTATTATTTTTTGATATCCATCGGATAGCCTTTACTGATCCAGTCAGTGTTCAAATTTGTTGGGACATTCAACAACCGGGCATTCGTAAACCCAAGATCTTTAACCAGTTTAAACGCCGGGCGTATATTCGGGCATTTGTTAAACGGACAGCATCCGCAATATACCACCACCATTGATTTTTTCGGAACATTAGCCAGAGCCTTTTTGAAAGCTTCGAGGTTAGCCTTTTCACTGGCTGCCCCAACATTTCTGGCACCTTTAATATCATCCTCAACCCCAATATTAAAAATAAATGGCTTTGCTGCCTTAGGATTTTTAATCAGCGAAGCTAAAGATGCCGGCTGAATTAGTTGGGCCTGGGTCCAGTTATTTGGTTTTCCTGGTGAAGCGGGAATGGTTTGTGCATTTAAACTAATGCTAACTATTGAAAATAAAAATATAGCGACCGTAAATTTTAAACTATTTTTCATGGCAAGAGGTTCTGCTTGATGTTACAAAGATAACCTGTAAACGTTAAAAAAATAACCGCAGTATAAATCGGGTAAAAACTTAGTTGTTATTGAAATAAATAGATGGAAGAGATCTGAATAACGTAAATTAGTTAAGTTAAATCCACTAAATGTGAATGTATGACAACACAAAGGTTTACAGAGCTGGCATTATCATTTCCCGGAACCGAGTTTGCGCCGCATTTTGATAGGATAGCATTCAAAGTAACCGGTAAAAGGATCTTTGCTACACTCCATGAAGGTAGTGGAACGGTTAATCTCAAACTTTCTCCAATCGAACAATCCGTTTTTAGTTCTATGGATAAGGATGCAATTTATCCGGTTGCAAATAAATGGGGTTTGCAGGGGTGGACTACCTTTGAATTGAGGAAGATGACGAAGGAATTAATGTTAGATGCTTTGGAGAATGCTTATAATGAAGTTTTTAAATCGAAGCCTGGGAAGTAATATCAATCCGGAAGACTTTTTACAGGGAGAAGTGAAATTTACCCTTTAAGTCATAAAACCTACATGTTCCAATGTATGCCGAACGATATGAAGCATCTTAATGTCTTATAATTAGTTAAAAAAATACACTATTCCTTTAAATAGTTCATATTTCAGTTAATTTTTTGCATTGAGTATTTTATTTCACCTTGAATTATTTCTTTAAATAAAATTTTTTTAATCCTACATAGCGCTGGAAAGCTTGTTTATGACATAAACTTGCTGCTGAACTGTATGAAGATGTTTCAATAAAATATATAGGGCACTCGCTTTGCAAGTGTACAAGTCATGGAACTCTTCATAAAAAATATGGTATGTATTCGCTGCAAAATGATAGTTGCGGCAGAACTTACAAGGCTTGACATCCCATATGAAACAGTAGAAATCGGCCTGGCCAGGACGCTGGAAGTCATCTCAGGCTCAAAACTTAATAAGGTTAAAAATGCCTTATTGTTATATGGATTAGAATTAATTGATGATAAAAAAAGTATTCTGGCCGATAAGGTAAAGAGTGTAGTGTTGGAAATGGTTCAGAATTCGGATACTCCTGTAAAAACAAATTTCTCGGACTACCTGAGCGCCAAATTAAATCACAGTTATACTTATCTCTCCAATACCTTCTCAGAAGTTCATGGTACAACCATTGAACAGTTTATTATTCGCAATAAGGTGCAGCGCGTTAAGGAACTTATACGCCATAATGAATTAAACCTTACTGAAATATCATGGAAACTGCACTATAGCAGCGTTGCGCATTTGTCAACACAATTTAAGAAAGTTACCGGCGAGAGTCCTTCTCATTTTAAACTGCATGCCTATCGCCAGCAGGCATAGGAACATGTGAATCATATAACTTATTTCCAAAATTATATAACATCCCCACTATTAGCATAAGGTAGGTTTGTAGCGTCTTGAATTATGCTCAAATATTATAAGATAAAAATCAAAATTAATCATGAACAAAAAAATGACTTTAAATAATAGCTTTCATATGCGTGAAAGCCGCAGCTATTCAAGACTTTATCAGTCGATGTGGGCAGCTCTATTACTGCTTGCAGTACTTATAACCGGTTGTAAAAAGGATGAATTTGACGGTGAAATAGTTGGCTTATGCCCCGTGGTTACCACAGACCCTATGGATAAGGCTGTGGATGTGGCGCTTGATAAGGTGATTACAGCAACGTTCAATACTTCTATGAACGCCTCTACCGTGAATGGTACTACATTTACTATTAAAAACGGTACAACGTTAATAGCAGGTGATATTGGACCGGCAACCAATGGTACCACTTTTACATTTACTCCAAAGGTAGAATTAGCACCTTTCACTACTTACACAGGTACAATTACAAATGGAGTTAAAGATACACTCCGAACTGCCATGGTTAGTGATTATGTCTGGACCTTTACTACAATTCCTCAGGTAACCACATCATCAGCTCCTTCGGGAGGCGGAGTTACCACAGGTGCCGGTTTGTTTGCCCAGGGGTCTACAGTTACGGTAACAGCGATACCAATTTCAGGTTATACATTTACCAACTGGACTGAGAATGGAGTTTTTGCTTCTTCCAGTCCAAATTATCAATTCACAATGGCCGGCAACAGGGCTCTTGTGGCTAATTTCTCTGCCACAACTGTCGGGACCTTTGCAGTTAATGCTTCATCAAGTCCTGCCGCAGGCGGAACAACAACCGGAAGTGGTTCATTTAATACCGGTTCTACTGTCACTGTAACCGCCACCCCTTCATCAATATATACCTTTTCTAATTGGACAGAAGGAACTACGGTTGTTTCATCCAGTCCGAATTATCAATTTGTATTAACAGGTAACAGAACATTAGTAGCTAATTACACGCTGATACCTGCAAACCAGTTTGCTATAAATTTATCCTCAATTCCTGCAGCGGGCGGAACAACTTCGGGTTCGGGCTCATATCCATCAGGATCATCCAGAACGGTTACGGCAACTGCAAATACAGGATACACGTTTGGTAACTGGACAGAGGGTGCCACGGTTGTTTCAACCAGTGCAGCGTATACATTTACGCTAAACGGAAACAGAACCCTGGTAGCTAACTTCATACCTAATACCTATACTTTAAACGTAACAGCAGTAAATGGAACGGTTGTAAAAAATCCTAATCAGCCAACCTATAACCATGGAACTTCAGTTCAGCTTACAGCAACACCGGCTTCAGGATATATATTCTCATCATGGAGCGGAGATGCAAGTGGTTCAGTTAATCCCCTTACAGTTGTAATGACTGCAAATCGCAATATCACTGCAAACTTTACCGCTTTACCGGCCTCAATTCTTGGAAGAGCAGGTTTGTATGGAGCTTTCGGTGGAAATGCAGGCATAACCAATCAGGGAATAAATACGGTAATTAACAATGGAAAAATTGGAACAACTGCCGCATCTACTTTAATAACCGGATTTAGAGACGGCTTAACAGGTGACGTGTATACGGTAACCGGCGGAAACAACGGCTTAGTTACCGGTGGAATATTCACAGCGCCGCCTGCGCCCGGAAATGCTGTTAAATTTGACGATGCACAAAAGGCATTGGCTGACGCTGTTATCGCTTATAATAGCATATCTCCGGCTTCAAAGCCAGGCGGAACAGATCCCGGCGCCGGACAACTTGGTGGTTTAGTATTAGCGCCAGGTACATATAAGTCTGCAGGTGCCACATTCCAGATAAAGGATAATGATTTAGTTCTTGATGCTAAGGGCGATCCGAATGCTGTGTGGATATTTCAAACAGCAGCAGGGCTAACAGTTGGTACGGCATCAACACCAGGCACTGTCAGGTTCTTAAACGGAGTCGGTTCAGCTAAAAATGTATACTGGTACGTAGGAACTGCCGCAGTAATAAATTATGGTGGCGGAGGTATAATGGTAGGAACCGTTATTTCCACATCAGGTGTAACTTTATCCAGTCCCGGAGTTGCTATTCAAACGGTATTAAACGGCAGGGCGCTTTCTTTGGTTGCTTCTGTAACCATGGTGAACACCACCATTAACGTCCCTCAATAAAATATAACAATCTCCCTTCGGGGAGATTTAACCAAACTCTAACAATAGAAAATTAAAGAAAATATTATGTTACCAACTATTAAAAAATTACAAAAATTTATCATTAGTTCCATGATGATAATGGTTGCCTGTACAACGGTTATGGCACAAACTACCCAGCCAACATGGTGGTTTGGCGTATCCGGGGCTGCTAATTTGAACTTGTTCGATGGAACCACCCAAAGACTAAATAATTCTCTTATTGTTCCTACAGCCTTTCACAAGGGCCTGGGAATAAAACCTTACGGATCATTCCTGCTGGAATACCGGCCTGGCCGCGTTTGGGGTGGTATGCTAAACATAGCGTATGATGACCGCGGAGGAAAGTTTAATGATGTAATTGCTCCATGTGATTGCCCGGCAACGTTAAAAGCCGAAAACAGTTACCTGGCAATTGAACCAAGCATACGCTTAGGTTCCGCCAGCTCGAACTTCTATTTTTACGCTGGTCCACGGGTAGGTTTTAATTTTGACAATGAATTCGCATACACACAGCTTAAACAACCGGATACCAATTCCGAATTCAGCAGTATGCGTAAGACAGTATTCTCAGGACAGGTGGGTGTGGGTTATGATTTTGATATATCATCGCCAAACAGTACTTCAAAAGTTAGTCTTTCGCCTTTCGTCTCTTTCCATCCATATTTCGGACAGGACCCGCGTGAGATTGAAAGCTGGACCGTAAGTACGTTAAGAACGGGTGTAGCACTTAAATTCGGAAAAGGTAAAAAGGCTCCGGTCGAAACCCCGGCACCTTTAGCAGTTGCTACGAAAGTTGATGTTTACTTTTCAGTCAGGGCGCCTAAAGCGGTGCCGTTAAAACGCCAGGTGAGCGAAACACTTCCGCTTCGTAATTCTGTATTTTTTGATGAAGGGTCAGTTTCAGTTCCTGTAAGATATATTGCGCTTACAAGTAGCCAGGCATCTGATTTTAGAGAAGAACAGCTTCAGAAGGAACAGTCAGAAAATATGACCGGCCGTTCAGCAAGGCAAATGAATGTATATTACAATATTCTTAATATTATGGGAGATCGTTTAAGATCGAACCCCGGAACCTCCATAAGCCTTAGCGGCGCTTCAGCCAAAGGCCCACAGGAGGGTAAAGCCTTCGCCGAAGCTGTAAAACAATATATTGTAGGTGCTTATGGTATTGATGGTTCAAGAATAAATACTCAGGGCCGCACAAAACCCCTAATTCCGTCAGAGCAGCCTGGTGCAACAAAGGAGCTTACTTTACTTCGTGCCGGAGACCGCAGGGTTGATATTGAAAGTACTTCGCCGGAATTATTGATGGAAGTTGGAGGTGGAATGATGAAGCCGGTTCAAATTCTGACCACACAGGTTGACCCGCTGGATAGTCATATCGTTTTTAATGTAACCGGAGCAAAAGAGTTACTCAAGTCATGGTCTGTGGATCTAACCGATGATCAGGGCGCCGTTCAGCACTACGGACCTTTTACCCGCGATCAGGAAAGTGTTCAGGGACGGGCAGTATTAGGAAATCGCCAGGCGGGTACTTATAAAGTGTCTATGCTTGCCGAAACAACCAATGGTCTGCCTATCCGAAAAGAAACTACAGTATCCCTGGTTCGCCAGGACGAAACAACTGAAAAGGGATTCCGGTATAGTATCCTGTTTGATTTTGATAAAGATAACTCAGTAGCGTCGTATGATAAGTTTTTAACAGATGTTGTTACGCCGTTAATTTCTAATAACTCAAAAGTGATTATTCATGGATATACCGATGTTATCGGGGAAGTTGATCATAATCATACACTGTCTCACAACAGAGCCGTTCAAACTCAGAAGGTTATAGAACAGGCATTAGCTAAGGCGGAAAAAAATAATGTAAAGTTCGAAAGTTTAGGTTTTGGTGAAGATCAAAGCAGATCGCCATTTGAGAATAATCTTCCGGAAGAACGTTTTTACAATAGAACGGTGATCATCGATATTGTTCCCACAAATTAATACACACACACATACTAATAAAGGAAGGAGCAATCCTCCCTTTATTTTCATATTTAAGTACTTATACGTGCTTTCTAAAAAAAATACTTTCATTTCAAAATAGAACACCTGAGGTGGAATCCATGTTGACACTATTTAAATGGCTATAATAGTAAAATCAGGTGATTGATC
>DASWTL010000422.1:0-9790 GCA_036402155.1 Sphingobacteriaceae bacterium
TAAAGCCCGGTAAGCCTGTTTCATTGCAGCCTGCGGATTACCATATTCATGATAGATCTTATCTGAAACACTGGCAAAGTAGATCGAAAAATGTCTTCTAGCGGATGTGGTAAACAATTTCCGCTTTTCTTGCGGAACGTATTTCTGAATCAAGGAAATTACCTTTTCGATGTCTCTAACATTCTGGCCGGATAGCAGCGACTGACTCGTAATATTGGTTCCATGTACACGGTACTGCGCTAATTGTTTTATACAGTGCGCTACGGGATAACTGGCCGCAATTCGAACATACATTTCCCAATCTTCACCATAATGAACAGCACAATAACCACCAAGATGCTCATAAACTGATCGCTTGATCACCATGGCAGGGGGCTGCACACGCTGCCTGACCGCGATTTTTTCTAACCAGTTATCGATCAAACCGGTGGCCTCCATCAGCGGTGCTTCGGTATATAACTTATTGCCGCTGCTATCAATATATTCAAAATCAGTAAATGCTGCTCCGATATCCTTATTCTGTTCAAACAGGCATCCAATTTCATCATAAAACCCAGCTTTTATCTTATCATCGCCGTGGAGTATATGAATATATTCACCCCGGGCGCGGTTGATACATGTCTCAAAATTCCGGAGACTGCCCACGTTCTTTTCCTGTCGGAAAAACTGTATGCTGCCGTTCCCTGTTTCTTTCACTAAACGTTCAACATCGCCATCGGTACTGCAATCGTCTATGACCTCTATTTGTATTTCATCGGCCGGAATGTTTTGTGCAAGCACACTTTCAAGACACTCCCTGATATATGGATAGCAGTTATAGGTTGGAACCATAACGGACCATCTGGGGCGCTTTTCAGAAGATTTTAATGGTAAAATGAGCGGTGGTTCCTGTGGCGTACGGATATTTTTATTATCAACGGAGTAATGCTTATCCCAGTTAATTAACCCCTCCTGAAATGCCTTACGTTCATACTCAGTTCTTAATTTTGACTTTTGATTGCTCAATACCCTGATAGCAGCAGAATGGATTTTTGCACTTTCTGAACTTGCATTATGCTGATGCCTCCGGTATGCTGCAATCTTTTGCGGATGCGCGAAAGCAGGTAAATCATAACTGATGCGCAGATTCAAATCATAATCCTCACTGCTTTTTAGCTGGCTGTCGAAATTGAAGTAGGGAAAAAGTTGTCGGCGGTACATCACATTAGACTGCATGCCGATAAAATTTCCGGACAGCAGTGCTTCGTAAAAATCGTCCTTGTGTTGCTGCGGCACTGCAGAATTGGGCATCATTTCGGATTTGTCGTTAATCAGATCGTAAGCGCCGCATACCAGGGTTACTTCCGGATAAAACTTAAAAAAATACAGATTTATCTCCAGTGCATTGGGATACAGGATATCATCAGCATCCAGGAAAACCAGGTAATCGCCCGTACTATACGCCGCTCCAATATTTCGTGCAATGGAAACACCAGAATGCGGAATTTTTACATACCTGACCCCGGGAAAAGAACGACACACTTCTTCGGTATTGTCTTCAGAACCGTCATCAACTACAATAATTTCATAAAATGCATGAGTTTGGCGTTTAACACTACTAATGGCTTCTCCCAGGTAACGCCCGTAATTATAACATGGTATTATTACAGATATTTTTGAATCCGGATAAACCACTGCCGGTTTTAGAAGACTTTCCGGAAGTGCAAACGTCTTTTTCTCTTTCTTGCAGCTGTTCTGTGAATAAAAACGACGGCCTGAAAAATAACCCAGAACTTCATCGGTCAACGTTTGTACATGAACATGATCCAGTGTTTTTAAATATTTCTTAATCCGCTGAGCGTACCATATGGGCAAACTTTTCCGTAGTCGCTTCAGATTACCTTCGTGCTTGTAATTCTCATATTGAACTAACAAAGCACTCACATGCCCCCGCATATAATTAAACAACTGATGGCGAAGCTCTTTCATTGATTTCCGATGCTGGTGGTATACAACAATCCTTGGATTGTAATAACAATTCCACCCTTCGGCCAGTATACGATACCAAATTTCAGAATCACCGCTGCAACCTGCCGCGCCAACGTCCAAACGTTCATCAAAATCGCCTGTAACCCAGAATATCTCCTTGCGAAATGCCATATTTGCTCCTGCCCCGATATCCCACACCGGAACACCTTCGTTTAGGTGCAATTGGAAATAGTGATAATCAAAAGTTTTTGATAGATATCCTTTATTGAAACTCCAGAACCGTTCAAAAATATACTGGGCTTCAGACTGTATCTGGCTTGGAATGATCAGACCCGTTACTGCCATAGTCTGCGGATTATTGAAAGATCTCTTTAATTCCGATATCCAGGTGCGATCAACCAGAACATCATCATCAGTAAAAGCTATTATTCCACCGTTGGCATTTGCTATACCTGTGTTCCTTGCGATATCAAGGCCTTTCCTGTCCTCTCTGACATATTTAACCTCCGGATAAGATTCAAGAACTTCCCTGGTTTGATTATCATCAGATGCATTATCTACAACGATCAGTTCAAAATTCCGGTCGTCAGATTTAAACAACTGTTCTATACATTCCTTTAGCGCACCAGGTCTGTTACGGGTGCAAATGACAACAGATATCCGTTCCGATGCATCTGTAACAAGATCAAATGATCCCTCATCAAACCATCCGGTAATATCATCCTTTTCAATTAGTGAAAGCCATTCTTGTGCATCAGTTATTTTATTCCCTGTGTAGTGACCAAGAGCGGGAGCTATTGCCTGTATAGCCTGCTCCTTAAATTCCTCAAGGCTTAAAATTTTATTTAACCATAAATGCCCCAATGGAATTTTCTGATACCAAAAAACCACATAATTATTGCCTTTTGGGGGATCAAAAGAGGCTATATCCGTAATTGAAACATTTAAGATGGCGTAGGGATTAAATTTCGATGAGAGCATTCTTTTTACATAGGGTTAAGATCTATTGTGAACTGAGGCGTAATTATTCCCTGAGCATGGGTGTAGTCAAGCAATCCCTGAGATTTATCCTCAATATAAAAGCTAAGACATTTACTAAATTCAAAAACGGGTTCACTGTGATTAAAAAAAAGCATATCAATATAATATGAGCCGGAATTTAAAAAATTGCCCGGGATTATACAGGTTGCCAAAAACTGACCTTTCGAATTACTTGCTTCCAGGGAGTTAACGTTAAATAAATAATCGCCGGAAAAATTAAAGATCCGGAAGTCGACATTCAATCTGGACGACTCTTTGGCGGAAAATAAAAATTCCACGCTCAGCAAAATGCTTGTAGAACGTGAAAATCCTCCCTGCGGATTTGTGTTATATGGTTTCAGGCATACCTTTTGAATACGAACATATTCATTGCCTGGCGGGACTGCATTATCTGAAAAATCCTGCTCGTCAACATAAGCCTTAGATTTCGTTATAAAACTATTTATCACGTGGTCAGTTTTACCAAAATTCTCCATGCGACCTTCACTTAAAAACAATCCTTTATTACATAAAGACCTTACTGCCTGAATATTATGACTAACAAACATAATTGTCCGACCTTCCTGAGTGGCAACATCTCTGATCTTATTCAGGCATTTTTGCTGAAAGTCACGATCACCAACTGCTAAAACCTCGTCTAAGATCAAGATCTCCGAGTCAAGATGAACTGCAACAGCGAAGGCCAGCCGCATGTACATTCCGGATGAATATCTTTTTACCGGGGTATCCAAAAAGGCACCAATACCCGAAAACTCCACTATTTCATCAAATTTCGATTTTACCTCCTGCTTGCTCATCCCCAAAATAGTTCCGTTTAAAAAGATATTTTCCCTGCCCGTTAATTCACCATGAAAACCTGTTCCAACTTCCAGCAGACTTCCTACCCGCCCGATACCTTTTACAGAACCTTCTGTTGGTTTGACAATTCTGGAAATGATCTTCAATAAGGTCGATTTTCCGGCCCCGTTATTTCCCAGAAAACCCAAAACATCGCCCTGATTCACCTCAAACGATACATCTTTAAGCGCCCAGATATAATCATCGGAATACGTATCTGTAACCGGTTTTTTATCACTCCACCAGTTTAAAATATCCTGTTTTAATGAACGCGAATTTCGAACACCTTTTTTATATCGTTTTGATATACCTTCGATCTTTATTACTACTTCACCCATAGCTATCAGAGTATATCAATAATTAGAATTTCCTTTTGCTTAAAAAGGGCCAGGCTCAGGTAAGTAAATATCAGAATAAAGATGCCGGCTATTAAAAGGGGTGCCCAGCGGATATCATTATGGCTGAACAGGCCCACCCGCGTTGTTTCTATAATGGAAGTTAACGGATTAGCCCATATGAAGTTCTGATATTGTTTCGGAATAATCGAAGATGGATATATTACCGGAGTGGCAAACATGAGTAATCTCAGCAGAAACTGAATAATATTCTCCAGATCACGGTACCGGGCGGTAAGCACACTGATCAATAACCCACAACTCATTGAAAACAATGCGGTTATGAACAATATAAAAGGGAAAAGAAATATAACCGGATGAATTTCAAATTTTGCCCCTTTAAGTTCAAACCAAACGTAAATTAAAAAGAAGACCGCAAATTGAATGAGTAATTTAATAGTATTGGTAATAACGTGACTAATGGGAACAGCCAGCCTGGGAAAATAGATCTTATTAAAAATATGTGCCTGGTGTATAAACGTGTTCATGGTGCCGGCAACACAATCTGAAAAATACGTCCAAATAATAATCCCTGGCAGATAAAATAACAATGCAGGAATGCCCTCAGTACTTATTTTACCAATGTGCGAGAAGATAACCACGTATACCAGGGTGGTCATTAAAGGTTGGATCACTATCCATAAGGGGCCTAAAAGACTTTGTTTATTACCGGCAAATAAATCCCGTTTTACCAGACTGAATATTAAATCCTGATAATAAAACAATTCCCGGAAACCCAGTTTGAACCAGGGGGTTTTGGCGTTAATTTCCCAATAAGGCATAGGTAAACAAATGGACTGAGATAACAATCCCTGTTTAAGAAAGTTTTACCCGTAAACGGTGGTCTTTCGCTAATAAAACAGTCTTTATACCCGACCGCCTGGTTATATTAGTTAACAACTTTCAGAAACTTTCGAACGTCCACGTAACAAAAGCTTCACCATCCAATACCTGTTTATTTATCAAATTGTGAAAGATCCAATCCTGTATTAATCTTTTCATTTGAAAAACGGATCCCGTCCCAGGTAACTGTGTCCTGAGTCTCCGCCGCGTTTCTACCCATTATGGCTGTTAATGTTGATTCTGCCCCTCGACCCGTTTCATTTAAATAATTGCCGGATTCAATGCTGCTGATAAAATTTTTATGCTTGTTAGCGTCAGCATCATACAGTGACGACAGAAAAACACCTGATGCCCGCTGCTCAGCAGTAACTGCAGCAGCATTTCTGGCTACACCTGAATCCCATGGATTTGAACCGGTTATAAAAACTCCACCGGTGTAATGTGCTTCAGCTATACCATTTGTACCAATAAACCTGGCACATACATCTCCAAATTGATTCCCCAGTTGGGTGGAATGATAGCTGACTTTTATATCATCCGGATATTGATATATAACCTGGTAGTTATTCCAGGCATTTCCAAACTCCGTTCCTGAATTCAGTCCGCCTGAGCCAATAGCGCTTATGGGATGAGCCTGAAGTGCAAGATTACAAATATCAAGCATATGAATTCCCTGATCCAGCAGTGTGCCTCCGGAAAGCTCCCGGAAGTGAAAATGATTCCGGATCCTGGCTTCATCATATGACATGCCTTTGTAGGGCTTAATCGGCACTTCAGAAGCCAGATAATAGGTTTGAACATTCACTATCCTGCCGATATCTCCTCTACGGATTCTTGTGATCATTTCTGCATAAGGTGTTGCATGCGGAACCTGGAATCCAATGGCTAAACTCAATTTACCATTTAGCCGTTCTCCAAGCTGTTCAATCCGCCGGCACCCTTCCACGTCTATGGCCGCAGGCTTTTCACAATATGCATGTTTTCCGGCCGCCACTGCCGCCTCTAAAAACTCAGGATGTGTATAACAAGGTGAAGAGATCAGTACTGCATCCACATCCTTATTGTTTAATACCTTCAGATACGCCTTAGAGCCCTGATAAATATTAGAATTTCGAATTGCCGGAAATCCCTTTTCTGCATTTAGTTTGTTGATGTTTACTTTTGCTGCTTGCAACTGATTATCAAACAAGTCAGCCATGGCCACAATATTTACATTGGTGTTTCTGGACATGGAAGAGATGACAGCCATCCCCCTTTTTCCGCAACCGATAAATCCAAGCCTGATGGCGGAGTTGGCCCTAGAACCGAAAACTGTAGCAGGCTTCAGAATAGAGAAAGCCGAAATCGTAGCCGCGCTCTTTATAAAAGTTCTTCTTTTCATATACTTTAAATAATTTTTGCATACAATACTTTCCACCACCAGTCCACCATAACCAAATGTAAAATTTTTCAAATAAAGTTTCTGAAATATAGATGGGGCAACACCACCAGGGAAAGAAGCCATCCGGAATTAAAAAATACATCCGGACACTGATTCTCAGGAAAAGGAGTCCAGAAATCTCAATGTACTTCTTTTCGCTTTTCTTAACCACGCGCTTTTCTTCAGTTTTATATTAAGCTCTGCAGATTTTAACTCTCCACTTTTCCTGATAATTCCGGAACTTTTTCGATAACGGTGAACAAACCGCAGACGTTCTTCATCATCCTGAATTTTGCCTAAAATATCTAACGTTTTATTCAACAAATCCAACTGCTTTACTGAAATGCCTACCTCAGCAGAGATCTTTGCCTGATAAAACACTCGCTTAAGATCTTTTCTTATCTCATGAAAATTAAGTTTGAAATGATCCAGGTGCACACGGACTTTTTTTAAAAGATGCCGATTAATAGAAACCGTCTTTCTTCCAAGCTGAATATTATCCAGGGGACCTATTGTCCGCCTAAGTACTTTTGAAATTTGATCAAGACCAGTTGATCTGTAATGCGATAATGTGTCTGATATAGAGGGAAGCTCTGCCTGCAATGTTTGCAACCAGGCTAAATACGCCTGAATAAGAATAGGATCTTTATTTAAATCCTCATCTATGTTTTCCTTAAGAATATCAAAATTGCGATGTTGCCCTAATACAGAAAACAGCTGTTCTGTTTCTTTGAATAGATCCTTTATAAACTTATTCTTATATAACAGACCATACAAACTTAAATAAGCCCGCAGCTTTTTAATGTTGACACGGATCTTATGGACCAACTCGGGATTAATACCATCAAATGCATCCAGATTGTTCCGGAAGGAGTTTTTCTCAGACTCCCAGTTTGTTATTAAAAAGTTATCCTTTTGCATCTTCGTTGTTATTATCCCAACGTACCTTTCCCCGACTGCAAAACGAACAGAGATCCAACAGATACGACGATGGTTTTCACTGATAGTAGAGGTGCACTATCTTATTATAACAAACAAGAAACAGCTTTGTGCCTGAGTATAAAAATACAAATCGCATAAAACCAATAACTTACAAAGAGATACGCTATTGCAATATTTTAACAGGCAGTATGGATACTACAAACAGAAAAATTGTAAATTCATCGTACGGATAAGAGTTAAATAAAATGGAAAACCCCATTAAAAAATCATTTGACGTCAACCCTATTGGCATTATCATTTCACCATTAACAAACCTGGAGGATTGTCCGCTGCAAGAATCTGAGAATGCGCCTGAAGCTTATTTAGAAATTTACGATCCTTTTAGGGAAGGTATCAAAGATATTAGACCCGGAGATAAACTGATCATATTAACCTGGTTCCATTTAGCTGACCGTAAAATAATCAAGTGTTATCGGCGAAAGGAAGTTGGGTCTGAAAAATTCGGAGTATTTTCAACCCGGTCGCCGGACAGACCAAATCCAATTGGGTTACATACAGTTACCGTCCTGGAAGTGGTTAATGAGTATAAATTAAAGATATATCCAATAGAAGCGCTTTCCGGAACACCTGTTATTGACATCAAGCCATCTTTAAATTAAAAACAGGGTAAGAACCAATTCCGTCAGGCGGCTTTATAATACTCAGGAAATCGTGCCGGGCTTAATTTATTCATCTCTACATAAAAAAACTGCTCAGCCCTCCCTTGGTGCGTGTCTCCACGCAACATCAAAAGTGGGAGTAAAAAAGGTGTAAGTAGTTGCGTGGAGACACGCACCTGGGGGTGGTAAAATAAAGATATTTCCAATAGAAGCGCTTTCCGGAACACCTGTTATTGACATCAAGCCACATTTAAATTAAAGACAGGTAAACCAATTCCGTCAGGCGGCTTTATAATACTCAGGAAATCGTGCCGGCCTTAATTTATTCATCTCCACATAAAAAAACTGCTCAGCTTTGTCGACTATACAACGCACCTTTGCAATTGTTGTATCCGTTTGAAAAACAGATAATACCTGGCCCATCATCGTAATTCCTACCATTGAAAAATCCACTATGTCGCCAAGAGTGACACGTTTCTTTGCTTGTTCTTCCACTAGATTCATATGATGCGATTAATTTAGTTTAATAAAAAAAGTTATCATTAGTAGACAGTACCATACACAATCATTTTTTCCGTGCATACAATTGTGAACATCTGCTCCTGATTCTCCATACTGCGCATTTACTTTTTTTCATGATTAAAGGCCATTTTCGTAAAGAAAATTAGCCATGATACATGATTAAAAGGATTGTTGGTTATAATCATTGGCTGATGTTTTTACTGACGTCAATATTTTAAATCAAATCTATTGCCATCATTACAACCCCATCCAGATAAAATATAACTCCTTACGCGCATTAATCTTGTTCATTAAAAATGACATGGTATATTTATATACTTAATCAACAATATGATCAGACCTGAAAGCATTTTAACCGGTATTTTACTTAGTATCATATCAACCATTGCATTAGCTCAAACGCATACAGAATATGCTGAGAAGTTTTTAAACTCATTGAGTGAGACCCAAACAGCAGCAGCACTATATAAATTTGAGAGCGATGAAAGATATAACTGGCATTTTGTGCCCAAAAAAGATAGAACCGGTATCATGCTCGGGGATCTGAATGCCCAACAGCAAAAACATGCATTTAACTTGCTGAATGCCTGCCTAAGTGACAATGCATTTAAAAAAACCGCCGAGATCATACAATTGGAGGTGGTTTTGAAAGAATTGGAAAAACGTAAACCAGATGACAAATACCGCGATCCTACACGTTATGCACTGGTGTTCTTTGGCAGGCCTTCTAAAACAGGAGCCTGGGGTTGGCGATTTGAAGGACATCATATTTCTTTCAGTTTTTCAACACTGAACAATAAATTAATATCTGCAACCCCGGGTTTTCTAGGAGCCAATCCGGCCATTGTTCCTTCCGGTCCTCAAAAAGGAAAAGAGGTTTTAAAAGAAGAAACTGCGCTTGGGTTTCAACTTTTACAAGCTCTGGATCCCGGGCAGTTGAAAGCAGCAATCATTGCGGGTGAAACCCCAAAAGACATTGTGACTTTCATCACCAGGAAAGCCCGGATAGATAATCCCGAAGGAATATTATATTCACAACTGAATAAAAAACAGCAACAATTATTTGAGCAGCTTCTCGGGGTATACGTAAATCGTTACCAGGAGAAGTATTCAAAAAACTTAATAGATGAAATCAAACGTGATGATATGAACAAGTTACGTTT
>DASWTL010000423.1:0-8293 GCA_036402155.1 Sphingobacteriaceae bacterium
AATTTAATGAACGGTGTTTTGTGAGGCTTTTAGGAGATATGCGCTCTTATAATTTTGTAGTAGATATTACACCTGAAGTTGAAGGAAACCAGTACAGAATCCGTGCTATTGATTTCGACCAGCAATCGTATGAAGGAAACAGGAAGTTATATCTTCCTCATTATTTTAAAGAAAATAATAAATTGATTTCGCTGGGCATCCAGCACATGAATATCGCAACCATGCGACAATATCAGCAGGAGGAAAGAAGTCTGATAGCTAACCGCGCTAAGCTTGGACGGGACCGGCTCGAAGATCTGTTTGATATTATGAAAATTGATAACATAGCTCCACCCGAAAAAACTGAACAGTTAAGCATTGAGCTGGCAGATCATCATGGAATCAGGGAATTTTTAGGACTTAACACCATGGGTCAGATAGTTGAAAAACATCTATACAGTTGCTTGAAACAGTAGTAAAATTAACTTTGTCTGAGTAATAGCCCTTCTGCAAACTGTTTCAGCATAAATTTCCGGTCGTTTGATACCGATAATTCTTCAAGACTTTCTAATGCCCGGTCTGAGTAATTATTCATTTCTTTTTCTGCCAGTTCCCGAACCCCCAGTTTATTATATAGGGCTGTAATGGCGCTTACTTTACTGATCGGATCCTTAGATGTTAACCAGTTTTGTAAACTTGTGGCATCATCTCCAAGAGCCAGTTGCTTAGCCTTTATCAATAAGTAAGTTTTTTTGTTCGACATGATATCTCCGCCTACCTGCTTTCCGAATTTCTCAGGGTCACCATATATATCCAAAATATCATCCTGAAGTTGAAAAGCCAGGCCCAGGTTAACACCAAATGCATATAACAGGTCTGCATCTGTTTTACCGGCACCACCCAGAATACCTCCGATTTTTAATGCCGCACCCACAAGTACTGACGTTTTTAGCCTGATCATATTTACATATTCATCGATAGTCACGTTTTCATTACTCTCAAAAAACATATCTATTGACTGGCCTTCACAAACCTCAACAGCTGTTTTATTAAAAACGGACAGGATTTCGGGTAGCAGACTGGTGTCATTGCTCAGAAATAGTTTATAAGCTTCTACAAGCATTGTATCCCCTGACAGAATAGCAACACTGGTATTCCATTTTTCATGCACAGTGGGTTTACCGCGTCTTATTGGCGCCATATCCATAATATCATCATGCATTAACGTGAAATTATGAAATACCTCAATAGCCACAGCTGTATCAAGAGCCGGCAAGATGTCGTCTGTATATAGGTTACATGACATTAACATCAGGGTGGGCCGTATTCTTTTCCCCCCTAAACCCATAATGTAACTGATGGGCTCATATAGTTCTTTAGGTACAGATGGGTATTTCGTTCCGGCAATACGCTGGTTTATCAGTTCTTGTAGTTCTTTTATTGAGTACATGTGCTATAAATACGGCGTAAATATAGCACTTACGATTTACGTGTATGGTGAATGTCAGACATCTTTAACTAATAATCAGTCCCGAACCAATGTAAAATCTATCTGACGTTTGGAAAGATCAACTTTTTTAACCAGGATCTTTACCTCATCACCCAATTGATATTTTTTCTTCTTTCGCTGACCGATGATACAGTAGTTTTTCTCGTCCAGTACATAAAAATCATCTGTGATATCACGTAAGCGCACCATGCCCTCACATTTATTCTCAATAATCTCAACATACATACCCCATTCAGTTACACCAGAGATTATACCACTATACTCTTTACCTATATTTCCCTCCAGGTATTCGGCCTGTTTATATTTTACTGAAGCACGCTCAGCATCTGCCGCTTTCTTTTCCATTTGGGAGGAATGCAGGCACATCTTTTCATAAGCTTCTTCGCTGGCTGAACTGCCATTATTCAGATAATGTTCAAGCAGTCTGTGTGCCATCACATCCGGATACCGGCGGATAGGTGAGGTGAAATGTGTATAGAAATCAAATGCCAGACCATAATGGCTGGTTTTTTTTGTTGTATAAATCGCTTTAGCCATGGACCGGATAGCAAGCTGTGTAAGCACATTCTGTTCTTTCTTTCCTTCCACATCTTCCATCAGGTAATTTAAGGAGCGGGCGATTTCGCGGTCGGATTTTGTATTAATCTTGTATCCAAACCGCATTGCAAATTGTGCAAAGTTTAACAGACTCTGTTCATTTGGCGAATCATGAACCCGGTAAACAAATGTCAGTTTTTGCTTTCCTTTTCCCTTCTTCGCAATAAACTCAGCAACCTTACGGTTGGCAAGAAGCATAAAATCTTCAATCAATTTATGTGCATCTTTACGCTCTTTAATATAAACCCCAATAGGTTTACCGGTAATATCGAGTTTGAATTTTACTTCTGTACTTTCAAAACTTATTGCCCCATGTTTAAATTTTCTATCCCTAAGTTTATAGGCCAGTTCATTCAGGATATTCATTTCTGCACTGTAATCACCGGCTTTATTTTCTAATAGCTGCTGAGCTTCTTCATAAGCAAACCGGCGATCAGAAAGTATAACCGTTTTACCAAACCACTGATCAATCACATTGGCGTCTTTATCAAGTTCAAATACAGCACCAAAACACAGCTTAGTTTCATTGGGGCGAAGGGAGCACACGCCATTTGACAAACGTTCCGGTAACATTGGAATTACCCGGTCAACCAGATATACCGATGTACCTCTTTCAAAAGCTTCTTTATCCAGTTCAGTATCAGGTTTTACGTAATGGGAGACATCTGCAATATGAATGCCTACCTCATAATTTCCATTATCCAGTTTCCTGAAAGAAAGCGCATCGTCAAAATCCTTTGCATCAAACGGGTCAATAGTGAAGGTGAGAACATCCCGGAAATCACGTCTTCTGGCAATTTCGGCTTCTGAGATGACATCAGGTATCTGATTTGCTTCATCCTCAACATCCTTTGGAAACTCTAATGGAAAACCATAATCAGCGAGGATGGCATTCATCTCCGCATTATTATCACCCTGCTTCCCTAAAACATGTTTTATCCGCCCGATTGGATTTTTTGCATCTTCAGGCCAGTCAACTATTTGGGCAATTGCCTTGTCTTGGTCATGACCGCCATTCAGATCAGATAGCGGAATGAAAATATCCTGCAGCATCTTCCGGTCATCAGGAATAAAAAATGCAAATTTTTCAGAAACCTTAATGATCCCTGTAAATTCCATTTTTGCGCGGCTGATGATTTCAACTACTTCACCTTCCTTACGCTTGCCTTTATTCTTAGCATATACATAAACTTTAACTGTATCATCGTGAAGTGCAGTTCTCAGTTTTCGCGGAGCAATAAAAATATCATTCTCGAACTCATCCTCAACCACAATGTAGGCCGAGCCATCGGCGGTCATATCAACAACCCCTGTAACAAAAGTTTTAAGCTCTTTTAGTTGGAATTTACCTTTATCCGGTTCCTGCAAGATGCCTGATCTTGTTTGTTCTCTAAGAATTTCCAGGATAAGGTCGCGTGATTCAACATCATTTATATTTAACTGGGCAGCAACCTGTTTATAATTTAAAGCTTTATTACCGGCTTTTTCAAATACGTCACTGATTAGTTTTGTAAGTATTGTTTTAAATTGGTGGACTTTCTTTTTTGCCATTTAAGTGGTTTCTTTCTAATATAAAAACAATTAACAATTTAAACCGGAAGCTGTTCGATAATTCGATTATAATCGTATTAATTATGCTTTGGGATAGCGTCAATCAACTTTTTCGTGTATGGATTTTTTGGCGTATTATATATATCATCCGGATCTCCTTGTTCTTCAATTTTACCCTGGTTCATCACGATCATTCTATCTGAGATATGCTTAACAACAGCCAGATCATGAGAAATAAAGATATATGTGAGATTAAATTCCGTTTGAAGTTCTTTTAAAAGGTTTAACACCTGCGCCTGAACCGAAACATCCAGAGCAGATACTGATTCATCACAGATTATCAGCTCCGGTTGAAGTGCAAGTGCTCTTGCTATGCTGATCCGCTGTCGCTGGCCCCCGGAAAACTCATGAGGGTAACGGTTAAAATGATCAGGATTAAGGTTTACCCGTTCAAGCAACTGCATAACATGATCTTTTCGCAATTTATTATTAGCATAAACCTGGTGTACCTGCATAGGTTCCATGATAGACTGACCAACGGTTAGCCTTGGATTTAAAGCAGAGTAGGGGTCCTGAAATATAATTTGCATGTTCTTACGATACCGTCTCATTTCACCTGCCGACAACTTATTGAGATCAGTATCTTTAAAGAATATTTTCCCGCCGGTTGGTTCAACAAGGCGCAAAATACTCCTTCCCAGAGTGGTTTTGCCACAGCCGGATTCACCTACCAGTCCTAAGGTTTCACCCGGAAACACTTCTAAGCTTACATCATCAACTGCTTTTACAAATTCTTTTGATCTATAAAACAGCGATCTTTTTATTGGGTACCAGGTTTGTAAGCCCACAACCCTTAATATAGGTGATTGACTGTAAAGGTTTCTCTTCCGGTTAACAATTTCCTGCTCAGTTAATGCCAGCTGATCTAAGAACGCAGACACATTAGCGTTTTTAGTAATAGTTTCACCTTCAGGCGATTTTTCAAGAAAATCTGATACCACCGGTAATTTTCTTAATTTCCTGGTCGGCGAGGGTCTGCATGCAAGCAAACCCCGAGTATATGGATGTTGAGGATTTGAAAAAATATCCTGAATCGAAGCCTTTTCTACAATTTTACCCTGGTACATCACAACCACCTCATCAGCAATTTCACCAATAACTCCCAGATCATGAGAAATAAAGATCAAACTCATGTTACGCTCATCCTTAAGCCTTAATAAAAGATCAAGGATGGTCTTTTGAACAGTTACATCCAAAGCCGTAGTAGGTTCATCTGCAATTAATATCTCGGGATTGCAGGATAATGCCATAGCGATCATCACCCGCTGTTTTTGTCCGCCGGATAACTGGTGGGGATAACTGTCAAATATATTCTCTGGCCGGGGCAGCTGCACTTCTTTAAACAATTCTATGGTTTTTTTCCTGGCAATTCGGCGGTTAACAGACTGATGTTGCTGTATAGCTTCGGCAACCTGGAAACCACAGGTAAATACCGGGTTTAAGGAGGTCATTGGTTCCTGGAAGATCATGGAGATCCTGTTCCCCCGGATACTTTGCATCTGGTCTTCCGGCAGATTTAATAGTTCTATCTCATTCAGTAATACAGATCCTGAAATTCTGGCTGATTGTTCGTCATGAAGTCGCATAACAGCTAATGACGTAACTGATTTACCTGAGCCTGATTCTCCAACAATTCCAATAACTTTACCTGTTTCGAGCGTAAATGAAACATTATTTACAGCATGGAACCACGTACTTTCGGTTTTGAATTCTACATTTAACCCGCGTATTTCCAGCATCTAATCAATCATCGTAATTAATTCGTCAGGAATTAATGGTGCGCACTTAAATCGTAAAAGTAATTGTGCGGTGGTTACCACATCTTTCTGGCAATAGATCTTTATTCGTTCTACATCCCGATCCTGCCAGTATACCCGGTGTACATCAGAACCGTCTATATCATCCTTTGGAGTTGGTATATTAAATACTCTGGCAAGAAGGTTTAAAGAAGTGTAATTTTTATAATCGCCAAATTTCCATAGATCAAGTGTATCTAAGTGATTAATCTCCCAAGGCTTCTTACCGGTGATCTGCAGTTGTTTCGGAATTTGCATACAATTGATCAGCATGCGCCGGCAGAGGTAGGGGAAATCAAATTCTTTTCCATTATGAGCACAAAGAATCAGTGAATCCGGTTGTTTTTTAAGCAATGAATTAAAGTCAGACAGGATTTGAGTTTCATCATCACCATAAAAAGATTTGATTTTCAAGCCTGTTCCATCTGGTGATGGAATAAATTTGCCGATGGAAATGCACACTATTTTACCAAACTCAGCCCATATTCCTGCCCGCGAATAATATTCTGCAGCAGTTTCTCCTTCACGACGCTGATACATGGTTTTTTGCTCCCATAACTTTTGAAAGTCTTCAGGAACTTCCATAAAAGACGGATAAACCGGGACTGTCTCAATATCTAAAACCAATATCTGTTGCAGGTCTACATGCTCAAGCATATTGTAAATTTAATAAAGTATCAGAGAATATAACAAAAGTTAGTGTTTGGGTTTTAATTTTTGAATCTCCTGATTGATTTTAGCAATGCTATCACTCAACGCCTTGTTCTGTGCTTTTAAACTGTCAATCTGGCTTTGAACACTTCTTGTATTTCCTAAACTGTCAAGTTCTTTTTGTACAGCGTCAAGTTTTTTCCGCATTCTACCTTCTGGTGATGATTCAGGACCACAACCAATAAGGGTAACCAGACTTATTACAATGAGTATTAATTTCATATTGAACTTTATCTATTAGTCGGGATATATGCCGAAAACTTACAAGCCTGGTAGTAAATACCATCAACCCATAAGCTCTTTCATAAGCTTATCAAACGCTTCTTTCAGTTCTGATAATTCCTTTTCTAACTTTTCTATACGGCCTTCAAGTTCGTTAACCGGTTTGTTGGAGTAATATTCAGGAAACTCTTCTTCACTTTCAAAATCCGAAATTCCACCTAGTAAATGCATATACCGGATCTCTTTTTGCCCGGGACGTCTTGGGAGCTGGGTGATATATGGCATCTCACTATCTGCAAGCTTCTCCAATACGGTCTGCACCTCTTCCAAAGACTCAAACTCATATAATCTGCCCGAATTGGTGTTTATTTCACCCGGAGTCTGAGGTCCGCGCAAAAGCAATAAACAGATAACAGCAACCTCAGCCGGTACAACAGGATAGACAATGGCAAAATTGTGTTTGTATTTGACGGCACGGCTTGATCCGCCGGTAGCGGTAGATATTAATCCTTTTTTCTTGAGAGAGTTTAAAGCCAATACGATTGTTTCTTCATTATAGTTGACTACGGGCCGGCGTGACGTTTTTTGATTGCAAGCTGATAGTAGCCCATTTAACGTCATGGGATAATAATCAGGCGTAGTTTTACATTTTTCCATTAAAGCACCAAGCACTCGTTGCTCTTCAGAATCTAATACCGGTAAAGTTTGTGGTGAATCCATAAATAAAGATAATATTCTGTTTAAGACAGAAAGCAACTAGTTTGATAAAGAACTTTTACTGACCAATCATAACTCCCGGCTTATTAACTACGGGTACTCTTGTTAAATTGGATTCAACAATGCTTTCAGGAAGAAAAATAAATTTTTTATCATAAATATTGCCCTTGATATAGTAACTGAGCCAATATTCATTAGTAAGGCCAAACACCTGTTCGTCAATGGCTTCAATCAGAGCATAATCTTTTGCTCCAAGATCACCTATAGAATGTCTTAAAATGGATGTTTTTACATCTTTTCCATCCTTTTGTCCGTAACCTTTTGAAGATACCAACACCGTTTCAATAGGTTCAGCTTTAAGATTTACGAGATATACATTCCAGTGTTTACCCCCGGGAGTTTCATTTTCGAGCACTACAGCAATAGAGATATCCTCAACAATATTTTCCGGAAGATCTTTTTTCATGTTCCAACTTTTGCTCCGTCTGGTTTCTTTCAAGTAAATTTCAGAAACTATTTTTTCTTAGACGATTTTTTTGCACCTTTTTTTGCTTTGCCAGATCCGGATTGGAAAGCATCCGGAACCTGCTCTGTGATTAATTTTTTCACTTCATCAAGAGATATCGTTGATAACTCTTCCGGTGTATATTTTTCGTTTGTTGACTTGTTCTTACCCAGTTTCAGCATGAGTTTGCCGAACCTGATAAAAGGCCCCCAACGACCATTTTCAATGGCAATTTTCTCTTTTTCCCATTGTTGTATATAACGGTTATTCTCTTTTTCTATTTTCTTGCTGATCAGCTCATTAATGTCGGCCTGGCTGAGCGAATCAAAATTATATGCCCGGGGAACATTAATGAACAGGTCCTTCCATTTTATAAAAGGTCCGAAACGTCCTTTCCCTTTAGAAACCGGTAGATCCTGATAAAAAGCTACCGGAGCATCTGCATTTACTTTTTCGTTTATAATTTCTATTGCCCGCTCCATAGTCACTGAAAGTGGATCTTCACCTTTTGGCAGTGATACAAAACTCTCACCCCATTTTACATATGGGCCGAACCTGCCAACGCCAACAGAAACTTCTTTATCCTCATAATTACCAAGATGTAACGGAAGCTTAAATAAATCAAGAGCTTCGTCAAGTGTAATT
>DASWTL010000424.1:0-16533 GCA_036402155.1 Sphingobacteriaceae bacterium
AATCAATATTTCAACAGGTGGATTATTCCAGAAACCTGCGGTGCAAATTACTTTTGCATCCGGATTCCTGGACTTTAGATATTCAATAAGTTTGGTATAATGTTTCTTAAAATCGTTATCAGAAACATGCAGTTGGTTAACATTTTCAGCCAGCCTCAGTATGATCAGATCCTGCTTAACTGAAACTATGGTATCAATAGCCGAAAGGTCATAAGCCCAGTAACCCACCTCGTAACCGGAAAGATTTAAATAGGTGACTTTCGCTTCTGCATTCAGGCTTTTAAACTTGCCCATTAATAAATGAACATAATCTTTTTCTTCAGATGATGCAGCCATTCCCCAGTTCCCATGCCACCCAATATGCGCTGCAGGTGCATGTCTGGTGATGCTGTTTCCGAGTATTAGAATATTCTTAAAAGATTTTTTAGCTACTTCGGGTTTTGTTGACTTTTTACAGGAAAACAAAAGCCCTGCAAAGAGGAACAGGTAAATAAATTTCATAAAACATAACCTAATGGACCTAATATCTGAAATATTACCCACAGGGCAAAAATTCATTGATCAATTAGGTAAAAATAACAAAGTTGCCCAGAAGATACGGGCTAACATGCGAATAGCGGAAACCCAACGTTATACCCCGTCTATATTTTCCTTTCGGCTATTCGACATGTTAAGCGAAGCGCATGTCGAATAACAGATAAACCGGATTTCTAATCCGGAAGCTACAAGCTAAGGATCAGAAAGTTCCAACAGCCCTTTGCGAATCCCGTAGAAATCTGCACAGCTACTATAACAATATTCCTCTTCCTTTTCAACAATTCCGGCTCTTACAGGATTAAGATGGATGTAGTTCACAAGTTTCAAAAAATTCGCTGCTGAAGATTTCTTCTCCGTGGATAACCTTCTTCCCAAAACCAAATTCCGTTGTCCTTTTTAAGCAACCATAAAAGCCAGCTTTTCCGGCTTTCTCCCGGGTTCTCTTCAATCGCTTTTACAATTTTTGACGCGGTAAACTTTTTAAAATCCCTTAAAGTATCGCTCAGCTTCCCTTGGTCACTGCATACAATCATATGCAGATGGTTGCTCATTAATACCCAGCAATAAACGAAGAGCCCCTTTGTTGTGTAAGCTGCCGTTATTGTCCGCTTAATGTTTTAGCGACACACTTAAAAGTTTGTAACCGGCATCTGTCCTGATAAATTCAAAATATTCTCGGTAGTCGATTTCATATTTTTTATCGAAGTCTGAAAGTTCCCATTTCTGTGATTTACTTTCTGGCAGCGGTACTAATTTTAATTCCCTTGACCGCTTTTTATAGTAAGTGAGCATAACGTCAAATACTGGATATTTCTCTTTGTTATGTGAACCGCAAGCATCGTAAAAGCCTTTATAGAGTTTGTTTTCAAAAATAAATGCATTGAGGTCTTCGTCACTTATTGATAATTTTTTAAAATCAGTTGCTTTAAATCTTTCTTTGGTTATTGATGTCGGGAATGAGTTAAGAAACTTGTTATTGTTTAAACTTGTCCAACCATTTTTATTTGTCCAAAACGTAATTTCAGGAAACAGTAGCTCTTTAAGTTTGTCTTTATTTGATGAGTTTAAAGCAAGTTGAAATTTTGAATAAAACCATTTGGTAAATTCTTTTTCATAGTTGACAAATGAATAAACTTTTTCGTTTTTGCCTTGTACACTTACCCAAATACTTGTATCAATATTAGGGGCATTTATTTTTAATGAATACCAATTTATGTTATTAAGGTGTCCCTTTAAACTGTCAACAAGAATTTCGTTTTTGTCGTTTATTAAAACTGTCTCTCCACCGCTCCAACTTAAATGTTCACAATTCAAAGTGTCCTCGTTTTCGCCCCAACAACTTCGTTTGGCATTTTTAAGTGCAATGGCAAGTCCATTACGAAATGGCGAAGCTGCGTTATAAGTCGCTGGAATTATAGTAAGTCCATTTTTGTCAAAAAAGCCAACTCTGTCCTTCTTGTTGTCTTTGAATAATATTTTCCCTTCACTTTCGCAATCATAAGTAAAGTCGAACATAAAAACACTGTCTTGTCCAACCTTTCTGCCGTCTTTTAGCAAATAGTATGATTTGTATGAACTGTCAACTTTTTCGGTTACAGCGATAATGTTGTAGAATGTGTCTGCCCTTGTGAAGTTGTCATACCTTGCTGGGATTTTGATGTTTCCGTTTAAATCTTTGTAACCCGACAATTCTGCAGTTGTGTCGTAAAACCGAATCCAAACATCCTTTGTCTGTCCAAACGAAATTTGTGTCAAAAAAAAGCAGAGTAGAAAAATGATTGTGTGTCGCAATTCTCAAATTATTTTAGGGTGTCGATATGGCAGCTAACGTTTAAGGCTTGTTGCAGTTGCGGATTAAACGCTCGTCACTTTCAAGCCAGCACTAATGTAGTAGAAAGCACTGAAATAACATAAACCAGCTCAGCCGCCATTGCAACAGAGCCGATGTTATGTGTAGGCATTATTTGTCCTTTAGGTAAACAAGTTCGTCAACTCTCTTTTCACTCGTCGCGAAATTGGAGAGAACGACAAGAAGCGTGAGAGTGTCAGAGTTGAAAATTACTGGTCTTTTAGATAATTGCAAACTTCCATGATGACTCTGAAATCCTTTAATAGCAAAGCTACAGGTGTCATTTGACCAATCCTTATTCTTCAAACTATCGGTCAAAATGATTTGAGTAGCAGTTCGGTCGACCTTGAAGCCTGAAAACAAACCGCCGTCATGTGCATACTGATACTCCGCAAAAACCTCATTTATCCTGTATTTTTCATGCTTCTCAATGGAACTTTCAATCGGCTTGTAACTTGCAATATGAACGTCGAATTCTCTTGACGACTCAATAGTTGAACTGTATTGCGGCCCCACCCGTTTCACTACCCTAAAGTCACAAGAAGTGAGTGCTAACAATAAACATAAAGAGGTTCTTGTGATAATAGGTGTTGTTAGGCGAGTCGTCATATGAAACTTGTTGGGGTTTTATGCTTACGCATAACGTTTTGCAGCTACCCGAAGGTGGCGATTTCGAAGCACTTCACTGTCAACCAAGCACAAACTTTGAAAGAAGCACAAAGCTTGATTTAACCACTGAACCGCCACTTTTGGGTAGCTGCTGTTATGCGGTCGGCTTTCTTGTCTTACCATTGTTTCGTCACGTTTTTAAGTTTATCGTTCTCGAATATAAGTAAAACTCTGTCGAGCGAAACTGTGTCTGATTTGAAGTCCATATATTCAAAAAGTCTGTGGTCTTTAAGTCCTGCTTGAATTTGTTTTTTGGTTAAGTCCGTTTTATTAATGATTTCAATTAGTTGGTCAAGGTCGTTTTCAGTGTCTGTATAACCTTCTTTTTGATATGTCAATGTTACTCCTTGGTCAATGATTGAATACAAAGAAAAAATTGTCACCACAACCAAAGTTGTCAAGCAAATCCAAAACGCTATTTTCCATTTATTCATTTCAATTTGTCTATTAGGGTAAAAGCCAAAATCTCCAACCGTGCCAATGTCGCTTGTAAAATTTGAAAAAATCTTCAAAGTTCTCTGGTGTCGGGTAGTTGTTCTCTATTGCTACGTTCATATAATCTTCTTTGGTTTGATAAAAGGTCCAACTGTCGTTTCTTAAATCCCAAACAACATAGTCACCTTTTTCACCATTAAACTCTCTTTGCGTTTCTGCATATAGTCGGTCACTGTCAAAATAGAAATCTTTTATTCCTAATTGGTCGCCTTTTGAGTTTTGCAAATAAGTGTCTGAGCCGTTGATTTGTCTTACAACTTTGAAATGTCCAACGGGAACTCTTGCACTGTCGCCAAGTCCGTGGTCTCCAAAATATGTGAACATAAACAGAAAAAGTCCAACAGAAATAAAAAGTCCGCTTAAAAACCAAAGTCGTAATTTTTTCTTTGAAACTCTATCGAACCAACTGTCTGGTTTGTAACGCCCAATAATTTTAAAAGTCACGAGTGTCAAGGTCGCATAAATGCAACCTAAGATTGAGATTTTTATTAGTTCAAATATGAAGTGAAATAATACTTCCATTTCTGTCTGTCGTTGATTGGTTTACGGTCGTTCTAAGCTGCCGCATAACGTTTAGGGCTTTGCGAAGATGGCGGATAGAAAACACTTCATTGTCACCTTGCACAAAACTTAGTTAAATGTAGAAATTTTCGAGAATAACGTCACCCGCCATTTTTGCAAAACCCATGTTACCATCAGGTTATCTTCTGAACGTATAGAATATTTTTTGTCCTTGGTAGTCAATTTCGACTTTCGTACTATCTTGATTTTTCGCAATTACCTTGAGCATTTTATAATTACCATCTCCAACAGTTTCTTCATCACTTTTTCCAATTTCTCTTTCGGAAAACACCGATTTTTCAACAAGCACCAGTCTGTTTGGGGCTATCAATCCTTGCATTGTTCTTATGTCGTAGTTTTTGTCGCTATAATATACCTCAGGGCTCATTAAAATGCCGATTAGCGGGCTTGCTACGATAACAAAAAATATTCTGTCGATAAGAAAGGCAAAAGGAACAACTAACGGATAGAAAAAGAAGATGCCGAAATAAAGTTTAGCCCACGATTTTAGTTTCTTCTTATATAAAGCAAATATAAGGGCACCGCTAATGAAGAAAATAATTGCAACAACTCGGTCGGACCACACAGTCCTGAATGATGTCAATAGATTTATTATTAATGCTATATCTGCAAGAAGGATAAACAACGAGGCAACGTGAATATAGATTAAATTTCTTTTAGTTCGAGTCGGCCAGTCTCTCCTGAAAAAATACAGCCCGATTGTCATCAGGAAAAGTCCGACGAAGATTATGGCGAGGGTCATTTTTTAACTTGCGGGTAACTAGTTGCTATACGCTACCCCATAGCGTATATATTTCGCTTAAGTTAATCATTTTCGTTAAAATTCATATATTCAGGATCCCAAAATCATCCAACACCGTCTATCCTTCTCCAGGCTCAAAATCTTTATTTAACCCATACCAAACCATCGTGGTAGACCACAAAATCTTGAATCATTATCCAGAATTTACTGATCAAATACGTTAATTACGGCCATATCTAGTCTAAAATCCTTCAACAATAGCTGATTTTCTCGTTGAGAAAGAGCCATTTCTCGATGAGAGACAGCCTTCTCTCGATGAGAGGAGGCAATTTCCCGATGAGAATACGACGTTTCTCAGTGAGAAATGAGGATTTCTCCCTAAGAAAAAAGGCTTTATTTAAGTTTTTTTGAAATTTCTCGATGAGAAAACACGTTTTCTTTGAAGTCATTTGACTTTTCCCGATGAGAGTTAAGGATTTCTCATCGGGAATTCCGGTTTTTCTTTAAAGAAATCTGGCTTTAACATGAATTGTTCCTTCAGATCAAAACCGAAGACATTGACATTAGCGTAGCGCAAAGCTGCTTTCTGAAAGGAACATGGGTTGAAATCTGGATTTATAATAAGACAATATGTGGCACACCTGCAAGTGTTGTCATAAATATGTTGATACAAGAAGATTTTTAGTCCCGCTCATTGGCGCGGGTAGCCTAGTAACTTTTGACCGCAAAAGTCACCAAAACTCTTGTGCCTTCCCAAGGTGCCTTTGTCGCGCGATGCTTCCCGCAATTTCCCCATCAGCACTCCAGGGCTGCGCCTTGTTTCCTCCGGGGCTTAAGGCCAAACCCTTCGGGAAACAAGCCAATGCCCTTTTCCTGGCTCGCGGCCTTCTGATGGCAAAATTCTTTCCGGCACTGCGGGAAGCCACAAACCTCCGTCGCCTGGGATACTGGAAATATGAGGGGTTGCATAGCGTTTATGCAAAACGGATTATGCGATGCTAAAAGGTTTTTAATTGGAACAACCTCTTAGTATAATGATGCTAGCCGCTATGCCTGCTTTATAAAGCCCCTACTGATCATTATATAATATGCTTAAAATTACTTCTGATGTTTCAGGGCGCAGGTTATTTTCTTTGAATTATCGAGTTAAGGGGGACAGTTATTGATCATGTTTCAATTTGAGTTCTGCCGGGAAACCCTGGTGTAAAGTGAACGTTATCACCATTGAATTGTCCTTTTTCTCAATGATTGCATTTGACGGATTCTCTTCGATCTTCCAATTTCCATTTAATTCAAGACTTACTTTTGATGGTGCCGATGTCCATTTGGTTGTTAGTTCGGGATGAGGTATGGTGTTCAGATCAGGATTAGCAATGCGAACTATAACAACATCATCGTGTTCGCGGATACCTACTAGTGCTTTGCCGGACATGCTTTTTACGTACCCCACATTTATATCCTTCTCCGCTTCAAAAAACACATAAGAAGTGAGGTTCTTAGGAAGAAACCTCACAGCATGCAGTGAATTTGTTTGACTTAAAACCTGGTACGGGCTGCTGGTGGAAAACTCAGCTGCCAATGTCTGCATTTTTTCGGGGGTAATTGCAGGAACTGTTACAAAATGATAGCTCGCATTACGCGGATTAGCGCCATGGCTGATCCAGGCTTTACTGGCATTCGAAGTAGCTGTTTTAGTACCTTCATAAGACGTGTACACCGGAGTGGTTTGTAAACCACGTTTAATGGTTACGGGGCTGTTTCCCCTGGGAATATAATATCCTGTTGTCTGGCTGTTTACCATCCACAAGCCACCGGCTCCTGCATCCATAATGGTATTGTAGGTAGCTTCATTCACAGGGTTTGTGGAGTTAATGTAAATTGCGGGGTTGGTATCTGCTGTAATACTTTGAAAAAGGTTGGTGGCTACATTCTCCGGTGAATCAGCTGCATTGATCTGACTGCCAAGGCACACTATAAAACCGTCAAACGCAAAAGCAGACTTTCTGAAAGTTAAATTATTGGTAACATACCGTAATTGTGGCGACTGAATGAAATCCATACCAAAAATCCCTTCTTTCCCCAATGCAAGCGCTCCGGCGAAAGCAGAGCCCTGAAATTCAGTACGCGATCCATTCCATTTTGGCCGCAACCTGGTGTAAGGAAGATGCACCGTGGTGGTTCCGGGGATAACATTCCAGTCCCAGCCTTTCCCTTGCGAAATATAACCTGTTGAGCTATGTTGTCCATCGTACAATACTTCTAATGTACCGTAGCTCTGGTAGCGGCCGTAAACATTCTGATCTTTATATATTTCGGCACCGAATACCTGATCGGTGAATCCACGCATGGTAGCAACCCAGTTATCTTTTCTTAAAACTCCCATCTGGGCATAGTTAAACTGGTAAAATCCATCCAGGTCAGGAGTGTTAACGGGGTATTTACGCTCTCCGTAAACATAATTATAAAGCGCTGCCAGTTGTGGCTCGAATGGCTCATTGATGAGATCTCCACCTATCTCTATCAGCTTTTCAATACTCGCTTTTTGCACCGGAACACTGCTAAAAGGCTTTCGTCCGGATCCTGCATGCGAGTAAATTTTCCCTTTAGATGTTTCAAGGAGCAAGGACCGGATAGCGAAACTCATATTATCATACGTTTCCCGGCTGATCTTAAAAGGGGTTCCTTTAAAGATATACATTCTCTCAATCCACGTACCGAAAGAAAACAGATACGACATGTGGTGCGACTGGTGATGCACGCCTACCCCATCGGGCTTTATGCCATCCCGGCCCCCATCGCCAATCATGGTATTTAATTCGAAGAATCTTTTTATACACTTCAGATCACGTACTGCTACATCAGGAGATGGATCTGATACCGCAATTTCAAACAGGAAATTCGATTTTACATGTATGTAATCAATATTAAGCCTCACAATGAAATCAGGATCATAAATCTGGTTGTATTCTAAAGACCATTTTAACATCTTAATTATGTCAGATCTCATCGCTGGTGAATATACCGGCAATGCTTCCAGGAATCCGATTGGAAAGGTCCGGGCTTCTGCATAGGTATTCGTGGTGATGACGTTCCGGCCACCTTCGGCAAGCCCCTGATCTAATAAGTATTCAGTAAATAACAGAAGTTTTTCCCGGGCATCCTTATCATTGTTTTTACGATATGCCCGCGCCAGGCTGCCGCAATGATTAGCGAGCATGACCAGGGAATCCTGATTAGCGAGCGAGGTAATTGCGCGGCCTTTTATCGTGTTATCTTGATTTCGTTTTATGGAAGATTTCAGAACATAATCTTTTGCCGCCTTCAGGTCGGCTGCTGTAACATCGGGTACTGGCCGGTGATATGCTGCCGCTACTTTTTTAAGTGCTTTAAGTTCCGCAACAGAAGCCGCTTTCACAGGAATATCCCGGCCCTTTCCCCAATTGATCAGATGCCGTTTCGAATCTCCTCCTGCAGTGGAAGCTGATTGATAATAATGCTGCGCGTCTAATAACATATGCGGACCAGGAAACCGGCGCTCGGTATCACCTATAAAACGCATTTCATCAAACCAAATGGTTTTTGTGCTACCTTTCTCTACAGGTTTATAGATGATAAGGCATTTACTCAATTCAAATTCGGGCAATTCATTGCCATTATTGTAGTCAAACCGGTAACTGCGATGATAATCCCGCCATCCTTTATAATTCAGGAGCATGTGGCCTTCGCGCTTTACAATCCCGGCCTTATCCAAAAACTGAAAAACCAGCGTATCATTTGAAGGTTCTTTGCTGTAAATAAAAAACTGTGCTGAACCGGAAGCTGAGCTGCTAATATCAGCTGCCGGAATTGCCAGGTTGGAAATGGTAATTTTCGCTTCCCCATTAGTTGTCCATTTTAAAGATTGACCGCCTCCCTGAAAGTGTTCATCGCTTAACGACATGGTGGATCCGGAAGTTGAGCTCCAGTTGGATGGTATCCTGTTGTTGAACCCTTCGTGCTTCAATTGGCCTGATGCTTCGTTGGCAATAAAGAGACAGGCAAAAACTAAAAAAATCTTCATTTACAGTTTGGATAGGAGAAGTATTGTTATTCTAAGTTTTTATTTAAATGCCTTCTTTAAAAACGCATCGATCTCTGCAGTTTTTTCATTAGCAACTATATCATACCTGGCATGTCCCTTTCCCGGCATGATATGCAGTTGGGAAAGAGTATTCCCTGTTTTCTCCATTTGTTTTTTTATGGCATATGCGTAATCAATATGTACGAGAACATCCTTGTCGCCATGAAAGGTAAGCACCGGCGGAGCGCCTTTCTTTATGATTTCGGCATTTTCCAGGGCGCCCCATAAGTTAACCACTGCTTTTACAGGCAGTACTTTTTGATCAGAAACATAAGCTGTATGTAAAGCCGTCATTCCGCCTGCAGAGCCGCCTGCAAGTGCCACAGACGATGAATTTAACTTATACTCCGACGCGTTCTCTTTAATCCACTTCAAAGCCAGCTGCGTATCTTCTGAAGCGCTGGATATTGCTTTTCGAAACGGCTCCTGAAATCTGCCATTGGCGGGTAAACCTTTGGCTGTGTTTGCACCTGCGCTGCCGCCGCTTACTTTTTTCCGCTTAGACTCAAGCCTGTAATTAATGGAAAGGACAGCGTACCCCAGAGCCGAAAGCTTTGCACAGATCGCTTCCGTACCTTTTTTATCGCCGCCGCTGAAACCGCCGCCATGAATAAACACAATTACGGGTAACTTACCTTCAGCCGACTGAGGCCGGTAAAGGTCAAGCAGCCGATCGGACGAGGTATCTGTTTCAAAGGAATCCGGGCGGGATGCATAACGGATATTCCGATAAATTTTTAGATCGCCTTTGGTTTCTACGCGAACCTTATCTTCCCCCTGGCTCCCGATAACCTGGGCTGAGCAACCATTTCCAACCGTAAAAGCCAGTATTGTTAATGTTATAAATAATAAATTCTTCATCGTTTTTTTCTCTTTAATAAGCTATTCATTAGGATATACTGTGTGTTTTCGGAGGTTACTTTAAGTTTTTATAACGTAACATCGCTTCAGCGTAGTAATAGTCGCCATAAGACAGGGGGACATCCACTTCCCTGTCTTTAGTAAGATTTCCTACACCGTGCTTCAGAATAAATCCACCGTTCTCTCCAACAGAAGCTTTATATCCCGTTGAAGAAAGTGACGTAAGCATCATTTCGGCAGCGTTTACATAGGAATCTGCTTTATTTTGGGCAACATACCCCTGAAGTTCTAACAATGCTGATGCTACAATTGCCGCAGCAGATGCATCTCTGGGTATAACCGGATATTTTGATGCTTCATATTTAAATGCCGGAGTAAATCCCGGCTGACCGGCATTAAAATCCCAATACGGAATCTTGTCGGCAGGTAAATTTTTATGATTCAGGAAGTAATCCGCCATACCTTCTGCAGTTTTTAGAAAACGCTTATCTCCGGTTTCCCGGTAAGCCATTGTGAAGCCATAAATACCCCAGGCCTGTCCTCGTGCCCACATCGAGTTATGGGCAAATCCCTGATAAGTTTCCCGGCTGTTTACTGCACCTGTTTCCGGATTATATGCAACCACATGATAGGAACTATAATCTGGCCGGACATGGTTTTTCATGGTTGTTTCAGCATGTTTTATCGCCATATTTTTATACTGCTGATCACCACTGACACGTGACGCAAAAAACAGAAGTTCCAGGTTCATCATATTATCTATGATCACCGGGAAATCCCAGTAAACCGACCCATCTAATGATTTAATTCTGTTCCATGACTGGATACTGCCCACTTTGGGGTTATACCTGCTGATCAGTGATTTGGCACTTTCAATCAAAACATCTTTGTATCCATCGTTTTTAGTGATCCGGTAAGCATTCCCGAAGCTGCTATACATCATAAAACCCAGGTCGTGTGTATTCTTATTATTTTTCTGACTTTCCAGGAACTTCAGTTTTTCCAGGGCTTTATTAAGAAGTTCCTTCTCTTGCGTATACTCGTATAAATAAAGTAATGTACCTGAATAGAATCCGCTTGTCCAGTTGTTTGCGGTGCTGGTAACCAGCTTACCATGCTCATAGGTTTTTGGGAAACGATCGTCAGAAAGGTTTGAATTTAAGAATTTGTATTGTTGAGCAGATTCCCGGAAACTGGTATTTATGGTTTTCAGCAAATCGGGATCTTGTTTTACTGTAGCTCTTTTCGTGGCACATCCCAGCGCAAATAAACAAAAGGAAAAGATTAGAATTTTAGAAAATGATTTCATTGAAGTTTTATTAATTATAAATTATATGCCTTCTCCATTATAAATACCGCGATTGGGTTTGCTTTTTTCATCAACCTTGTTTCCAAAAAGATCCGCACCTACCTTATCAGGAATTAATATACCAGAGCCAATAGCCGGTGATTTACGCCGGAGTTTATATCCCTCCAAGGTATTTAAACCTGCACTTCCGGCTCCCGGATTAACAAATAACGGATCAGCCATGAGTTTTGCTGTATCTGCGGGTTCGCCTTTTGGATGATTACCGTAAAATAAGTTGTGGCTATAGTTACGATTTTGAATTCCTTTGCCGGATAACGCCAGATCATAGCTTGCGTTACTGCTTTTATTATAAATTATATTATTAAAAAACCCATAGGTGTGATCATTACCGGGTTTCTCCCTGATGATGACCGGCGAAACATTTTCACCGATATAAAACACGTTATTATATACTGACGCACCCGAGAACGCATAATTAAAATATACCAGCGATCCTTTATCATTTTCGCTGACGTTATAGCGGACAATAATTCCGTCATCGCGTTTAAATGTGCAAAACCAAACCAGACCATGGGCATTATCATGGCTGTAGCTGTACTGCCAAACCGTTTCCGGACTGTTAATATCAGGATCATACAAACTACCATCAGCGTCTGGAGACCGGTTAAGAAACCCTTCGTTATATTGAAAAATTGTTCCCTTAACTGTTCGTGAAAAAATAGTGTTACCGGTAATTTCAGTAGCTGTCTCATAACACACATTGTGTTCTACCACTCCGCCTTCCGTCATCCGGATGATCATGGCATTTTTGGATATGTGATGGATCGTGTTATTTCTTACCCTGAGATTGGTTATTTTTCGGGCATCCCATTTCCCTTCGCCGGGATAATCATATAGTGCAGACTCGTGGCTGGTTGCTATGCCCTGATTCTGAATATGGTGAATATGACACCCTTCAATTAAAATATCATTATAGCGCGTCGGCTTAATTTTGTCATCAACCGTAGTTATAAAGATACCTGCCGTACGCTTCTCTTTATCCCCATTACCCACAATACCTTTAATATGGTGGATATCCAGGTTTTTGAGATAAATGTGATTTAATATACCATAATTCGCAGCCTTAACTTCTACTCCTCTCCTATCTCCGGGGTATTCTGCATCGTTAACGAGTTCAAGATTGTTAATTTCCCAGTATTCCTGATTATATAGGCTCAAAACACCTTTTCCAACCATTCCATTGCCATCAATCAGCGGCTTCGGACCTTTTCCGTACATATCTATAATGATAGGACTTCCGGCAGACCCTGAACCTTTCGGCGAAATCATGCCTTTCCACATGCTTCCTGCCTTTAGTAAGATTTTTGCTCCCGGACCGAAAGTTGTGTTATTTATTTTTTCTAAAGTTCTCCAGGCCGAGTGCTCAGAAATACCGCTATTGGCATCATTCCCTTCTTCTGAACTTACATAAACAGTTCTGGTAATGATCTGAGCAGTTAAAGTAAAAGACAGCCCGCATAACAGAATAAATGCAGCAACAATTCTCATGATTAATAAGTGTGAATAGTATTGAGTTTTGACTGATCTATATTTCGGATGGCTTTTTTGTAATGCTTGTCTACAAGCATGGCATATTCCGTTTCAACACGTGCCTCTTTTACCTGACGTTCATATGCTTTTAGCGTATATTTTTCTTTCGCATAATGAGTCTTTTGCATTACTTTAAACTGGTTTTCCAGTTCTTCATCAGTAATAACTATGACTTTTTCTGAAAGCAATTGCTGTTTCAATTGAATTAAAGCGTTGCTGAAACGATAATCAAAAAAAGTTTCTTCGGAATATTCAACCGGCCCATAAACAACCTGTTTATTTACAAGAGCTTTCTTGCGTAATTCGTTTGTTCGGTGAAAATCACTAATAAAGTCTGAGTAGGATTTATACGGCCATATATTCCGCTCACGCAGTAACTTTTCCTGAACCTTTATCTTAACTAATGAATCTAATGCCAGTTTACGCAGCACCATGACGGGTTTTATGCCTCTCTCATCCGAGTTCCAAAAATTATCACCGCTCTGTTTAATACCTGTGGTTATGCTATTAAACACTTTAAATCTGTACCTCATCATCTCCCGCTGTAACTCGCTTTTTGTTATTACCAAATCATTTACTGACCCTATATCTATGGATGGTGATTGAGAGAAAGTAGTATTCGGGGATAATACCATGCAGAAAACTACACATGAAATAATCGCAATACAGCTAAAGTTAGTTCTTACTACAAACCACATAGGGAAGCAATCCGCCGATTTTTTGAGATGGAAACAAAAGATGTTAATTTCATATTATGCAACTGGGCTTTAATGGGGCAAACCGATGAGGATTCTCATGATCACCAGCAGTCTAAATATATTACGGTTATCAGGGGCTTATCATCTATTAGAATTCAAAAAATAATATCCAGAGCCTCGTATTATTTTTTGAATTCTGACTTTTGATAGGGATTTCAATAATTTACACCACTTTTTACTTCAAAATATAATGTCGTACCGCTTGAAATAGAAGGCTGAAAGGTAATTGCTTGAGGTTTTTTTCTATCATTATAGATTACCTGGTGTGGAATTGTCTCGCCGGTAATGGCATTATAAACTGCGATATTTTCTGAACCAATTTTTCCTATTCTTTTTTTTACTGATTTCCAATCAATGGTTTCTGTTTTAAAACTGCTTACGGGTGTTCCATTGTCAACGGAGACAGAAAAAACGTTTTTTCTTTTAGCTAAATCCAATTCAATCATTTCTACGCCTGCCATAAGGAAAGCTCCTACACCGTAGACATTCGTATCATTAAAACTGGTTTTCGCAGGTGCTATTCCAAGTGGCTGCACATATCCAAGTTTTCCATTTGGATGAACGGAGGTACTCAGTGCCTGCCAGGCTTTACTCACCACAGGGTAGAATTTATTGTATGGCAATATGCCATTGTTTATTCCCCATGCCAGAGCATAACAATAAAAAGCGGTTCCGCTGGTTTCTTTAGATGGAAATGCACCCGGATCAAGTAAACTGGCGTGCCATGTACCGTCAGGCTGCTGAATGGAGGCAATCTTTCCAGCCATCTCTTTTAGCTGCTTTTCGAACTTTTTCCTGTCGGGATGCTTCTGAGGCATCACGTCTAATACCCTTACAAGCCCTCCCATTACCCAACCATTTCCCCTGCTCCAGAACACTTTTTCGCCGTTGCTTTCCTTCTTGTCAAAATAGCGGCTATCACGATAGTATAATCGTTCTTTACGATCATATAAGTAATCCGAAGTCTTCCACCATAGTTTGGAAGCCATGTTCAAGTACTTCTGGTCTCCAGTAGCTCTCGTCAAGTAGGCCAAAGCAGGCGGCCCCATGAACAAAGCATCACACCATGCCCATTCTCTATGATAGATTTTATTAACCCATAAAAGCGATTCGTTGTGCGGAATGATTGTTAATGTATCCGCCAATTGTTTAAAATCCTTAATATAAAGAGGATCCTTATAAATCTCATACAGTTGCGAGTATGCCTGCCCAACACAATAATCATCTGCAAAATGCCGGTTTTTCCCTAATCTCCATTTTGTATCATCTCCGGTTTTCAAGAGATGGTTATAATAGGTTTTATCATTCGCAATCTTAGACCACTCCATCATTCCAGCATAAAGCACCCCATTAGTCCAATCCGTTTTGGGTCGTTTAAACCCTTCTGATGCCAGGCTTTGCCACTGCCAGTCAGCTACTTTCCTCATCTGAGCATAGATACTGTCACTCCGCAAACCTTCAGGCTTTGTATCACCCATGGTTATCGATGGAGCAAGAAATAGCAATAGTACACCCAGAAGCCTTTTCCCGATATTGATCTTAAAATCACTCAATTTAATACGACTTGCCTGTATCATAACTATTTTATTCGTCTCACTTTAATATTTCTGAACCAGGCCTGATCCTTGTGATCCTGGATCAGGATGTAACCCGATTTCGCTTCACCGTAGGGAGTTTGGTATTCCTGAAATTTAGTATTGAATACCAATTTTCTAAATTCGTCAGAGCCTCTCTGGTAAGACACCACTTTTTTTCCGTTGATCCAATGTTCTATATTATTGCCTTTGGATAAGATCTTAATCTCATTCCATTTTCCCGGCTTTTTCAATTTTTTACCCTGCGGTGCATATAACAGGTATACAGATGCCGTACTGGTTTCGGGACTCTTATTGTCTTTCACAGATTCATGCTTAAAATCGTCAATTAATTGAAATTCAGGACCATTCAACTGTATTTTACCCTTACCATCTTTCAATGGAGACACAAGATATTTTATACCTGTATTCGCAGAGTCTGCAAGCTTATATTCCAAAACCAGTTCAAAATCCGAGAATTCTTCCCTTGAAATAATGTCCCCGCCTTTACGCCCCGGCATCAATTCGAGTACACCGTTATTTATCTTCCAGCCTTGTTCGGGAAATTTATCACTGTTTATACCTCGCCAGCGTGTGTTTGCATCTTGTCCGTCGAAAAGCAATTCCCATCCGTCTTTTATTTCCTTCTTAGAAAGAATTGGTTTCAGTTTTTCCCTTTTAGTAACTGATCTACCCTGCACTTCAAGCATTCCTTCAGCATACCGCCGTCCAAATTCGGCGGCAGATGGACTGTCAAAATGGGTTCCATCACCTTTATGCCATAACCCTTCAGCTGAAACGATCTTTGTGTGCGAAACTTTTGAAGATAATTGCGGTAATACGTTGTTAATGTTATGAGAGGTCTTCCTGAACCTCCCCAGCTCGCCTACCACAAAAGGTAATTGCGGATTACCAGCCTCACGTCTCACACGATTAATCAATTCAGTCAAATTAGCAATATATTGCTGTGAGGCCTTTAATTCACTATCACCTTCCCCCTGATGCCAGATAATGCCTTTAATTGTCCCATACTGCATAGCGTATTTGATCCTCTTTACTGCATCATCGTATGGATGAGTTTTCGTGACAGTATCGTAAGCACCGGGAATCCATTTTTTTATAGGTGTGCCGCCAACCGCACAGGGAACCAGGGCAATTTTCTTATCCGGATATGCCTCTGCCATAGCGATGCCAAACGTGAGTGCCGGACCAACACCGACTGACTTAGGCTTATCAAAGTGTACAGGATGGGTTGCTTTAACCCATTCATTATCTTTGTTCAGCATAACTACCCTTTCGTGCTGTAGCTTTTGATATTGTGGAGTAATCACACCCCGGCCAGCCATATTAGATTGGCCCATCATGATATAGATATCCAGATTTTTGTAAGGAGGCTGCTGGGCAACACTGTTCTCATTCAGGAAAACCAGAACGAGGCAAATGATAT
>DASWTL010000425.1:0-15601 GCA_036402155.1 Sphingobacteriaceae bacterium
CAATGAGCCCTGTTGCTATTGATAAAAGTGATGTTGACTCAAGAACAATTGAGCGTGAGCTTGAAATTGCAAAGGAGCAGATCCGTGCAGAAGGTAAGCCAGAAGAAATGGTTGAGAAAATTGCTGCCGGTAAATTAAACAAATTCTACAAAGACAGTACCCTGTTAAATCAGGAGTTTGTGAAAGACGGTTCAAAAACCGTTGCGCAATTCCTTGACAGCGTAAATAAAGGATTAACGGTAACCGCATTTAAGCGGGTACAGTTAGGAGCTTAGTTAAATCCTCCCCGATACCGGGGAGGATTTTTTTTGCAATATTAATTCCATAAGCCTGATTCACAACGGGTTTTATCATTTGAATAATTACTTTTATTAATTGTCTGGTTGTTTTCAACATTAACAATAATAAAAATATGGTCACTGCATTAACCAACAGCATTATACTCACTAACGGTACTGAAGTTTACGGCAAGACCGTATTAGTTGAGGGAGATAAAATAGTTAATGTAATTCATGCTGATGATATTCCTCCCGACTCAAAAATTGTAAACCTTGAAGGCAATTACCTGGCGCCGGGCCTTATTGATCTTCAAATCTATGGTAGCGGAGGTAAACTGTTTGGAGGTATCCCAACTGTTGAAGCGCTTAAGCAGATGGAAGAAGATCTCTTACTGCAGGGAACTACCGGTTTCCTGGCCACTGTTGCAACTAATACTCCTGAGATTGTTGAACGGGCAATTTCGGCAGCAAAATCATACCGCAAGCATTCTAAAGGTAATTTTCTTGGATTACACCTGGAGGGCCCTTATCTCAATCCAATAAGAAAAGGAGCACATCCTGAAACCTTGATAAAAAAGGCAAGCCTGACAGAAGTCAGGAGCTGGATTGAGCAGGCTGATGGTGAAATTAAAATGATCACTATAGCCCCTGAATTACAAAGCCGCGATGTTATTGATTATTTAAATGAGCAGGGGATAATTATATCCTGCGGACATAGCGATGCTACTTACGAAGAAGCAACCGATTTTTTTGATTTACTTCCTGCAGCAACGCACTTATTTAATGCAATGCCGCCAATTCATCACCGGCAGCCAGGACTTATTCCGGCGATATTCAACAAAAAACCTTATACCAGTATTGTTGCCGATGGAATACATGTAAATTTTGCAATGATCAATCTTGCAAAACAATTGCTTGGAGATAAACTTTTTATCATTACCGATGCAGTTACGGATGCAAATGAAGGAGTGTATCAGCATGTTTTCACAGGAGACAGATACACCATGCCCGACGGCACTCTTTCTGGATCTGCACTCACCATGCTATCGGCAGTTAAGAATTGCTTCCATGAGGCTGGAATTGCATTAAGCGAGGCAATAAATATGGCGTCATTGTATCCTGCAAGATTAATTAAAAGTGACGATAAGGGTAAGATTGAAGCCGGTTATCATGCGGATCTACTTGCTTTTGATAAAGAGTTCCGGATAAAAAAGGTATGGTTAAATGGCAATCTGGCCTAAATAATTTAAACACTGATTATAAATAGATATTTTTACAAAACTTTTCGAATAGTAAATAAAAACCCTGATGAAATACAAAAGAATCCTCCTGAAACTAAGCGGCGAATCATTAATGGGCTCAAATTCTTATGGCATTGATATTGAAGTTGTTGCACAATATGCCAGAGAAATTCAAGCAGTACATGCAGAGGGGATTGAAATTGCAATTGTAATTGGCGGAGGTAATATTTACAGGGGCCTGAGCGCAGAAAAATCTGGAATGGACCGTGTACAGGCTGATTATATGGGTATGCTTGCTACAGTAATAAATAGTATGGCCTTGCAGGATGCCCTTGAAAAAACAGGTGTAAAAACCAGACTCCTAACCGCTATAAAAATGGAACAGATCTGTGAACCATTTATACGCCGGCGCGCAATGCGCCACCTTGAAAAGGGACGTATTGTAATTTTCGGAGCAGGAACAGGAAATCCATATTTCACTACGGATACTGCCGCTTCATTACGTGCTATTGAAATTAATGCCGATGCAGTATTAAAAGGAACCAGGGTAGATGGAATTTATAGTGCAGATCCTGAAAAAGATGTATCTGCTATACGTTATGAAGAAATAACATTTCAGGAAGTTTATAATAAAGGACTAAATGTGATGGATATGACCGCGTTTACACTGTGTCAGGAAAACAACCTGCCGATTATCGTATTCGATATGAATAAACCCGGGAACCTGATGCGTATAGCCAAAGGAGATCCTATTGGAACATTAGTTTCCTGAAATTAAATCCTCTACAACTTATAGATTTAGCAATGCTTTAGTATTTTTACAAAAACATTCCCCAATATGAACGAGCTGATAAAAAAACAACTGGATGATGCCAGAGCAGGTATGGATAAAGCGCTGGATTTTTGTGATAGCGAAGTATCAAAAATACGTGCCGGCAAAGCAATGCCATCTATGCTTGACGGTATTATGGTTGAATATTATGGAAATCCAACTCCTTTAAGCCAGGTGGCAAATGTAAATACTCCAGATGCCAGAACTATAGTCATCCAGCCATGGGAAAAAAATATGATTGGCCCGATTGAGAAAGGGATTAAGGAAGCTAACATAGGGTTGAATCCACAAAACGATGGCCTGGCAATTCGTTTAAATGTCCCTCCCCTAACAGAAGAACGCCGCCGGGACCTTGTAAAAAAGGTTAAGGAAGAAGCTGAAAAAGGCCGTATCGCAATCAGGAATATCCGAAAAGATGCTAATGAAAAAATTAAAAGGCTTAAAAGTGAAGGTGTTTCGGATGACGAAATGAAGGTTGGTGAAGGTGAAGTGCAGAAATTAACAGATTCTTACATTGTTCGCATAGATAAAGTTGCCGAACTGAAGGAAAAAGATATTATGACTGTTTAAAGTTATTGAAATGTAAAATTAAAGGGAATAATGCTTTTGCATTATTCCCTTTTTTAATTTAGATAGTTATGAAATTATTATTTGAGTATTTAAAGAATTATAAAGGCCTGATTGTCTTAGCATTGTTTCTTGCCGCGATCAACCAGATATTCTCCTTACTGGATCCCTGGATCTTCCAAAAAATAATTGACACTTATGTCACGCGTTACCAGGAATATACTACCGAAGAGTTTTTCAGGGGAGCAGGTCTGCTGATCCTGGCCGCTATGGGCGTGGCCATGGTTTCGCGTATAGCAAAGAATTTCCAGGATTATTTCGTAAATGTGATAACTCAGCGCCTTGGTGCCAAAATATATTCTGATGGCCTGGCTCATTCCCTTGAATTGCCATATTCAGTATTTGAAGATCAACGGAGCGGTGAAACACTGGGAATACTCCAGAAAGTGCGTACCGATACAGAAAAGCTCATTACGGCTTTCATCAACATCTTATTTACCTCTATTGTAGGAATTACCTTTGTCTTTATTTATGCAGTCAATATTCATTGGTCTATTGCTGTTGTATATATTTCAGTTATCCCTATTCTCGGAATAATAAGTTCAGTGCTAAGCAAGAAAATAAAGATCGTACAAAAAACAATTGTAAGGGAAACCACTTCGCTGGCCGGTTCCACTACAGAATCATTACGGAATATAGAGCTGGTAAAAAGTCTGGGGCTTTCATCACAGGAAATAAATCGTCTTAATAATACAACCGATAAAATCTTACTGCTGGAACTTAAAAAAGTTAAATATGTGAGAAGCCTGAGTTTTATCCAGGGTACGCTTGTAAATTTATTACGTAATGGAATATTACTGTTAATGCTTTACCTCATCTTTGCAGGCAGAATTAGTGTCGGGGAGTTTTTCTCTTTGTTCATTTACTCGTTCTTCATCTTCGGGCCATTGCAGGAACTAGGCAATATTATCAATATCTACCGCGAAACTGAGGTGTCAATAGACAATTATAAGAACATATTAAATACCCCTAAAGAAACCAGGCCGCTTAATCCGGTAAAACTAGGCCGGATCAATAATTTAAAATTGAATTCAGTAACCTTTAAACATCAGTCTGCCAATCGTAATGCACTTGAAAATGTTTCATTTGAAGTTACCAAAGGAGAAACGATTGCGTTTGTAGGCCCCTCAGGGTCTGGTAAAACAACTCTGGTAAAATTGCTTGTAGGACTGTATAATCCGGCTCAGGGTCAGGTATTATACAATAATATTCCAGGAACTGATATTGATCTGAATGAGCTTCGTGAAAAGATTGGCTTTGTGACACAGGATACACAGCTATTCTCTGGTTCAATCCGTGAAAACCTTTTGTTTGTGCGGCCTGAGGCTACAGATGAAGAATGTATGCAGGTATTGCACAGGGCAGCATGTCAAAACCTATTGGCCAGAGCGGATAAAGGACTTGATACGATCATTGGCGAAGGAGGTGTTAAAGTTTCAGGAGGTGAAAAACAGCGTTTGTCAATTGCCCGGGCCTTATTGCGCCAGCCTAATATCCTTGTATTTGATGAAGCAACCTCATCTCTTGATTCATTGACTGAAGAAGAAATAACTGAAACTATCCGTGACGTATCCGAGGTCAGCGATCATATCACCATCCTGATTGCCCATCGTCTATCAACCATAATGCATGCCGATAAGATTTTTGTTCTTGAAAAAGGGCATATTATCGAATCCGGAAAGCATGAAGAATTATTAATGGAAAAAGGATTATACTATGCCATGTGGCGTCAGCAGATTGGAGAAAAAGAAGTTCAGGAAGTTTCGTAAAAAGATTTATCTTTAAATTAAAAAGAGAATGTCCCAACTTTTGTTTATTGCAGGTCTTGGCGGACCGGAATTAATAGTTATTTTCTTTATAGCAGGTGTGCCTCTTATCCTCATGCTGTTTTGCCTGGTTGATATAATCAGGTCGGATTTTAAAGATAGCACCACCAAATTGCTTTGGGTATTGCTTGTTGTACTTGCCCCATTAATCGGGTCATTATTATATCTATTATTTGGCAGGAAACAGAAAGGGATCTTATAATTAAGTTCAAACCAATTATTAGCCAGTCTGTACTGCATTAATTTCTTTCAAACCTAAGGGCAAAAGCCGTTTTGTTTTCAGCCAGGTTGTTGTCACAATTAACAAGGTCATGGTTCCGCCAAACAAAACTGCGGGAACCGTACCCATTAAACGTGCGGTCAAACCTGATTCGAATGCCCCTATTTCATTAGACGAACCGATAAACATAGAGTTCACAGCAGAAACCCGTCCCCGCATTTCATCAGGTGTTAATAATTGCATAATGGTTGAACGAATAACAACACTCACACTGTCAAAAGCACCCTCAAAAAACAAAAACAAGAGGGAAAGATAGAAGTTCCTGGATAATCCAAAGCAGATGATGGATAATCCAAATCCTGAAACTGCAATCAACAAATTTCGCCATGGTTTACCCATAGGTGAAAATCTGGCCATAGCAAACATAGTGAGTATAGCTCCGGTTGATGCAGCTGCGCGCATAAGCCCTAAGCCCTCTGACCCTACTTTTAAAATGTCATTAGCAAATACTGGTAATAATGCCACGGCACCTCCAAAGAAAACAGAAAATAAATCCAGACTAAGCGCCCCGAGCATCATCTTATTTTTAAAAACAAACCCAATTCCCTGGGAGAGGCTTGTAAAAATATTTTCTTTCGGAATATAAACCGGTGGGCGAGACTTAAAAACAAAAATAAATCCCAGGGCAATGAGAATAAATACCAGGATCACGAAAAAAGTAACGGTAACACCATAAAAACCATAAATCAGTCCACCTGAGGCAGGCCCTAAAATCGTCGCAGCCTGCCAGCTTGAACTATTCCATGTGCTCGAATTTGGATAATGTTCTTTTGGAATAATTTGTGCCATTAGCGAAAAAGAAGCCGGGCTATAAAAGCCGCGTGCTATCCCAACTCCAAAGATCATGATATATAAAGCCGGGACAACGGAAGATTGAGGAAGGTAGGATTCCATTCCCTTTAAGGTGACAAGAAAAATGATAAAGGAGCATAAAAACATTCCGGAAAAGATCCACAGCAGGAGCTTCTTCTTATCGGTTTTATCTGCCACGTAGCCTCCATATAATGAAATACCAATTGAAGGGAGCGCTTCACATAACCCTATTAATCCTAATGATAACGGATCTTTAGTGATGGAATAAATGTGGTAACCAAGAATAACGGCCTGCATCTGGTAGGCAAAAGTGAAGAAAAAACGCATGCCGATATATGAACGGAATTCAGGAAAACGTAAGGCGACATATGGATCGGGGCGTTGTTGAGCTACATGACTATCTGCTTCCACAATGATTTAAATTAACATTAACACCTGACATTATATGATTAAAATTTTGCCTAAATAATATTATCGATTCTTTATTTACGATATCTTTTCCCAGGAAATTCCACTATGTTTTTGCCTTAGAAATTCATTTAACAACATATTTTCCTGACTTAATAATTCCGGATCTTTTTCAAATATCTGAATTACACTCTCACGGGCTTTCTGAAGAATTTCCTGATCATGAGCCAGGTCTGCTAATTTAAGGTCAAGCACGCCACTTTGCTGAGTACCGCCAAGATCTCCAGGCCCCCGTAGCTGTAAATCGATTTCTGATATTTCGAAACCATCATTTGTTTTTACCATGGTATCCAGCCGTAACCTGGCCTCCCTGGTAAGTTTGTTCCCTGACATTAATATACAGTAAGATTGTTCAGCCCCGCGGCCTACACGGCCCCTTAACTGATGAAGCTGAGATAAACCAAACCGCTCTGCATTCTCGATGATCATTACACTGGCATTAGGCACATTAACACCTACTTCAATTACCGTTGTAGCAACCATGATCTGTGTTTCACCCTTAACAAAACGCTGCATCTCAAATTCCTTATCTGCTGGCGAAAGTTTACCATGGACAATACTGATCCGGTAATCAGGCAAAGGGAATTCCCTGGAAATAGCCTCAATACCAGCCTCCAAATGAAGCAGATCAAGTTTTTCACTCTCTTTAATAAGCGGATACACGATGTAGATCTGTCTTCCCTTACGGATCTCTTCTCTCATAAAGCCAAACATCCTTAAGCGCTGGCTTTCGTATAAATGAAGGGTTTTTATCGGTTTCCTTCCGGCCGGGAGTTCATTAATTACTGAGACGTCCAGATCTCCATACAAAGTCATTGCAAGAGTTCTGGGTATTGGGGTTGCAGTCATAACCAGGATATGAGGTGGCACGGCGTTCTTTCTCCAGAGCTTCGCGCGCTGTTCAACACCAAACCGATGCTGCTCATCAATAACCACCAAACCTAAATTTTTAAACTGTACTGCATCTTCAATCAGCGCATGAGTACCGATCAAAATCTGCATAGATCCTTCCTCCAATTGTTGATGAATTACCTTTCGCTTCTTTTTCGGAGTTGATCCTGTTAAAAGATCAACCGTTATAAAATCTTCTCCCAGTAAATGAATGATTGAGTGAAAATGCTGGCGTGCAAGTATTTCTGTTGGCGCCATGATGCAGGTTTGATAACCATTATCAATGGCTAAAAGCATGCTCATTAAAGCAACAACAGTTTTACCGCTTCCTACATCACCCTGCAGCAGTCTATTCATCTGGACGCCGCGCTGAGTATCTACCCGTATATCTTTCAATACCCGTTTCTGAGCACCTGTTAGCTCAAAAGGTAATTTATCATGATAGAATAAATTAAACTTTTCACCTACTTCAAAAAATATTGCCCCCTTAAACTTCTGATTATGTAAGAGCTTATTTTTTAAAATTTTTAATTGAATAAAAAATAACTCTTCAAATTTAAGCCTATACCTCGCAGCATCCAGCGAATAAATATCAGCCGGAAAATGTATATCGGCTATTGCTGTTTTCCTGGCAATTAGCTTATGTTTTAAGAGCACGTAATCCGGCAATGTTTCTTTTAAATCCCGGAGTGAAATTTCAATAAGTGTCCATACCAATCGCTGAATCCCCCTGGTATCTAAAAAGAACTGCTTCAGTTTTTCGGTAGAACTATATACCGGCTGTAAAGTTAGATTACCATATTTTCGTGCTTTTGGATCATATAACTCTAACTCAGGGTGAGCCATCGACAACTTCCCGTTAAATTCATTAGGCTTTCCGAAAACTATAAATACCTGCCCGGGCTGAAGACTTTTATCAACCCAGGAAATTCCCTGAAACCAGACGAGTTCAAGAGTTCCTGTATCATCCTTTAATACAACGCTTAACCGGCGTGACCTTTTTTCGCCTATAATGCCTTTTGAAATAACCCGGCCCATGGTTTGAACTAAAGGAAGATCACCATGAAGTTCGGAGATTTTATAAAATCTGGTCCTGTCTATATAACGGAATGGGAAATGCTGAAGCAGGTCATTATAAGTATGGATGTTAAGCTCCTTCTTTAACACATCGGCTTTCTGAGGTCCAACTCCCTTTAAATATGCAATTGGAGTATTTAATATTCCGTCGGTCAATGTTTAATGAATTACTATGCCTGAACCTGATCTGAACTTTTATTAAAAAATTCTTTAATAAAAGCTAAGTTAAAAACAATAACTGCTACAAGCAGTAACGAGTAGGCAAAAAGCTGCAGACTGCCAACCCTCTCACCAAAATAAAAAAATGCTACAGCAAATGAAATTATAGGGTTTATATAGATTATAATGCCTGAAGTTGATGAAGATATCCCAATCAAAGAATACATACTTAAAAATAACGGAACAATGGTAAAAACAACCGCAATTACTAATATATTCAACCAGAAGTATGCCTGGTGAGGGATTCCATTGAACTGATAAATAAACAATGGCAGCATCAATATAGTAGCTATAGCCAGTTGCACGGAGAGCATATTAAATTTATCTATATGCCTGATGACCCGCTGAATGATCAAATGAAATGCATAAAACGATGCTATAAATACCGACCACATCACTTCAAAAGCAGAGCCCTTAGCTAATATCAAGATGCTGATGAAGGCGATACCAATTGCCAGAATCTTCACCTTTGATAGTTGTTCTTTTAAAATAAGAAATCCGCTTAAAGCAGTAATAAGCGGACAAATCATATAAGCAAATGCCGCAGATTTAAGGCTTACACTATTAACTGCATATATAAATGAAAACCAGTTGCCGGTTATTAAAATTCCGCCAACTACAGTGAGTACAAGCAGCTGATTACGTTGTTTACCTGATTGAGCACGTATATAATCAATATCTGACCTTACTTTTTGCCTTCTTAAAAGCAGCGTAATTATCCAGGTTATTATAAAAGAGGTAATTATTCGGTAGTACAGAATTTGCTCAGCCGAAAACTCCCTGAGGTTTCTCAAAGGGATAAACACAAATCCCCAGATTACGGCCGAACTAATGGCAGCAATGAAATACTTTACCCGGCCTGATTTCAATGACTATTCTTTATATGCAATGGCAGAGATCTCAACACTTACACCTTTTGGCAGTCCGGCGACTGCCACAGTTTCACGTGCAGGAAAAGTGGAGGTAAAATAAGACCCGTAAACATCATTCACTTTTGGGAATAATGCCATATCTGTTAAAAAAATAGTCGTTTTTACAACGTGTTCGAAATCATATCCTGCCCTTTCTAAAATCGCTTTCAGGTTTTGCATAACTTGATTGGTCTCTACTGTTATATCATCAATCATCAGTGCATCTGTAACTGGATCAATGGCTATCTGGCCCGATATAAATAACATATTCCCTGTCTGAACCCCCTGACTATAAGGGCCTATTGGAGCGGGAGCTTGCGGAGTGTCAATGATGTTTTTCATAAACGAATTGTTTGGTGAAATGAAATTATGAAATACACAGATGTATGAAATATTGTTCTTAATCTAAAGATGATAAGTAAAAAGCACTTTATATGCCAATCACTTATCAAGAATAAACCACTCAATCAACTTATAAATAAACCCGGCAATAAAAAGAGTGATTGCCAGGGCATTAATAAAATGCATTACCTTCAAATTAAAACTCTTAGGCCGGTCCGGGTCATTCTTTCTAAAGAAATACATACTGCAAAATTAATAAAAAAAAGAGCCCCGAGATTATCGGGGCTCTTTTTAATATATGCTTAATTACAATATATTATCTGATTTCAACACGACGGTTCTGAGAACGACCTGCTTCAGTCGCATTAGAAGCAATTGGTTGTCTTTCACCGTAAGCTTGAGTTGTGATTCTGCTGGAAGCAATACCTGAATTTACAAGGTAAGTTTTTACAGAATTAGCTCTGTCTCTTGACAAGTTCATGTTATACTCATCTGTTCCTTCTGAAGAAGCGTGTCCGCCTAAAGTAATTGACATTCCAGAGTTAGCTCTCATGTCAGCTGATACTTTATCAAGAACAGGATAAGCTGAAGTTCTAAGTACTGAAGAGTCAAATTCAAATTGAATGTTCTCATAAGCACCTACCGCAGCTGCAACACCTTCAGGGTGAACAATTGGGCAACCAGCTCCATCAACCGCAGTACCTGCAGGTGTACCAGGGCATTTGTCTAACTTGTCAGCAACACCGTCACCATCGCTATCTTTTAACAGATCCTGGCTTTCAAGTGCAGAAACACGAGTTTTTAAAGCATCAACTTCCTGACGTAATGTAGGATCTTTTAATTCATCATACATTAAAGCAACAGGGTTAACCCAGTCAAGATTTGGTTTAGCAGAAGAACCTAAAGAGAACTCAATACCAGCGTAGCTGTAAGAGAACTTATCTTTTGAAGGTGCTTTAGCATAAGTTCCGTCAAGATTATCTCCATCTACAAAGTACATGTTATGACCTAAGTCAAAGTTCATACGATCAGATAATTTGAATTTAACTCCAACACCAACAGGAAACATTTGCTGATGCACATAATCTGTAGCATCACGTCTTTTACCTACAGGGCCGATGGCTTTTCCTTTCCAATCAAAATTAGGATTAGTTCCGGATGGAGCAAATGCTGTATGGCCGTAACCAGCTTTTACAAGGAAATTAACGTTATTCTCACGACGTAGAAAATCTACAGTAGCTACGTTTACTACACCCATAATGGTTGCATTGTAACCCATCTCGGTGTTAAAAGTAGCATAAGAACCACCTAAGCGTTCGTTGCTTCCTGAAAGCTCTCCTCTGAAGGCAGCTAACTCGATTCCGAAAGAATGAGCAACTTGCTTGCGTAGTGTTAATCCATAACCTAATTCAGGATCCCAGTTTGTAAAGTCATTGGTACCTCCGGTGAAAACTACTGGTGCCAATACACCTGCGTTAATACCTAATGACCATGTTCTGTACTGACCTCGCCCACCAAATACTTTGGCAGAAGAGCTAGTTGTAGCAGCATCCTGAGCTAAGGCCGAAAAGCCTATCACTGACATCAGGGAGCATGCAGCAACTTTCTTAATTGTAGAATAATTCATACTTTGTTTTTTTTAAAGGTTAAACAATTTGTAACTGTGTAATTATTTGCAAAAATAATTATAAGTTTGATATCGTCAACAGTCAAATACTGTTCCAATATCTGTACTCAAAACATTTCTTTTCGTTTAAAGTTTTTAAAAGTTAAAAAAACACTAACGATTAATTACATTACCCATGAGAATAATACTTATCTGCATGGAATTACATATTTTGTTTAAAGATAAATAAATAATTGCAAATAAATTAGATATCTTAAGATTATAGCAAAAAGATTATTTTTAACACTTTTTTTTCCATAATCCATCTTTAAAGACAGTAAGTCTGGTTTTTAAGACACTTTTTTATCAATATTGTTTTCTTTTCCTGACATCCACTGCTCCGAAAAGTGGTATAAATTAAAATCCGGACTTTCAATTGCCTTCTTAATATCTTTTTTTAGCGCTTCTTTATTATATAATTTCATTTTGCGAGCCTGAATAGTTTGCCATGCCTTTTCCGTAAGTAAACTGATATTCTTTTCCGGCTTGGCAGATTGAACCACACTAAACTTATTATATAATTCGTCTATCCCTACAGACGTGGTAGCTATTGTTTTTATAACCGGAATTTTTGTTTGGCTCTGGTTCAGCAACTTAGTAAGACTATTGGCAAATGTATCAGCTCCTTCTCTGTCTGACTTATTCACCACAAAAATATCTGCAATCTCCATCAGGCCGGATTTTATGTGCTGAACCTCATCTCCGGCTTCCGGTATCAGTACCACAATGGTTATATCAGCCAGCCCCGCTATCTCTATCTCTGATTGGCCAACGCCTACTGTTTCTACAAGTACGTAATCAAACCCTGCTGACCTTAAGACATCCACCATTTCAAAAGTTTTTGCAGATAGCCCGCCCAGTGAACCACGTGTGGCAATAGAACGGATAAAAACATTCGAATGAGTAGATTGGTCGGACATGCGGATGCGGTCGCCCAGCAGAGAGCCTGAAGTAAAAGGAGAGGTAGGATCAATTACCAGAATACCCACTCGTTTCTTCTCATTTGTAATACGGTTTACCAGTGAGTTGATCAATGTGCTTTTACCGGCGCCCGGCGGACCGGTGATTCCTATAACAGGAATGGCAAGGTCTATTTTCAGGTTTTTCATCAACTGCTCCGAACCTTCCAGATCATTCTCTATTCTGGTAAGAGTCCTGGCCAGCAATTTATAATCACCATTTTTAACCAGCTCTTTTAGTGTTGAATCTGCCATTTATTGTTGCAACATTGGGTTGTGGCAAATATAGTAGTAATACTTTTCTTAACTTTGCAAACTTTATGAAGCGCTTTTTACTACATCATAATTATCACTGATGAAACATGTTGTTTAATCACAAGCGGAATGAAAATCTAATCGCATCATGAAAGTATCCGGGTTTACATTCATTCGAAATGCCGTAATCAACGACTACCCTATAGTTCAGGCCATAGAGTCAGTTCTTCCGCTTTGCGATGAATTTATTGTAGCTGTCGGAAATTCAGATGATGATACCTTAAAACTAATTCAGGATATCCCATCACAAAAGATCAGGATTATTGAAACCGTCTGGGATGAAAGCGCTAAACAGGGTGGGCGGGCATTTGCGCTTGAAACCGATAAGGCTTATCGTGAGATCTCACCGGATACTGACTGGGCATTTTATATCCAGGGAGACGAGTGTGTGCATGAAAAGTATCATCCCATAATTAAAAAAGAAATGGAGCTATGTTTAAATGATAGCGCTGTTGAAGGGCTCTTATTTAAATACCTTCACTTTTACGGCTCTTATGATTATACAGCGGTTTCCAGAAGATGGTACCGGTATGAAATACGTTTACTAAAATATGATAAGGGAGTTCATTCCTATCGTGATGCACAGGGCTTTAGAAAAAATGGCAGAAAGATCAGGGTAAAGCCTATAGATGCATATATTTATCATTACGGTTGGGTAAAGCCTCCTAAGGGATTAGGAAACAAGGTGAGAAATTTTAATAAATTTTATCAGAATGAGTCCTGGGCAAGAAATGAGATTGAAACTGATTATGAGTTTGATTATGGAAATGCGGAACGATTGGTAAAATTTTCAAGCTCACACCCTCGGGTAATGCAAAAAAGAATAGAGGCTGTAAACTGGAAATTTTCATTTGATCCGGTTCAATTAAAAAATAAAATGAGCCTGAGACGCAGGGTATTACAAAAACTGGAAGACTTGACTGGCTGGCGAATTGGAGAGTATAAGAATTATAAAAAAATCTGATCCTTGTATCACTTTCTCTTGATTAACGTATAGGCACAAAATATTCTATGAAAAAAACTATTTCAAGTGCATTAGTTATTTCAACATACAACTGGCCGGAAGCACTTGACCTGTGTTTGAAAAGTGTAGCGAACCAGGTTGTTATGCCTGACGAAATTATAATCGCCGATGATGGATCAGGGCCTGAAACACAGGCTGTAATTGAACGTCATAAACAAAGTCTCAAAATTCCTATAAAACATCTATGGCACATGGATGAAGGTTTTAGAAAATCAATTATTTTAAACAAAGCCTTAAAAGAATCTTCTTCAGATTATGTCATTCAGATTGACGGCGACGTTATTTTAGATAAGCATTTCGTTTATGATCATCTGGCATTCGCTGAGAGAAACACATTTATCCGGGGAACAAGAGCTATGCTTACAAAAGAAAAGACAGAAAAGGTACTTCGTGAAGGCAAAGTTAAATTTTCTCCCTTTGAAGATGGTTTAAATAACTGGTATAATGCACTTAGACTTCCATTGGTAAGATGGCTAGGTACAAGAAAAGAAATGTCTTCTAAACGTGTTCGCGGAAGTAATTTATCTTTCTGGAAAGCTGACTTTATCAAAGTTAACGGCTACAATAATAACCTAACCGGCTGGGGGCATGAGGACGAAGAATTAGCCGCCCGTTTTATAAATAACGGGATTATGAAAAAAATAATAAAACTTTCTGCTGTTCAGTATCACCTTTATCATTCAGTACATTCAAAAGCTAATGAACCTAAACATGCTGATGAGGTAGACCGGGTTATAAGCGAAAAGATAAAAACCAGCAGCAATGGATATAGTGAAATATGATTAGTAAAATAAAAATTACAACTTCGCTTATAATTTCCACTTACAATTGGCCGGCTGCGTTAAATCTATGCCTGCTGAGTATCAAAAACCAAAGTATTTTACCCAGCGAAGTGATCATAGCAGATGATGGATCTGGCGATGAAACGAAAGAATTAATTGATCTTCACAGAAAAAGTTTCCCTGTGCCGCTAATCCATGTTTGGCAGCCAGATGAAGGCTTTCAGCTTTCAAAAATCAGGAATAAAGCTATTGCTGCCTCAACAAAAGAATATATCATACAAATAGATGGCGACCTGATTTTACACCCCCATTTTGTAAGAGATCACATTCATTTTAGCAAAACCGGGGCCTTTGCTACCGGTAGCAGAGTAATAATTAATGAAAAGCTGTCAGAGAAACTGCTTAAGGAACAGAGTATTGCAGTCCATATATTAGTACCAGGGATTAAAAACAGGGCAAACGGATTTAGGTTTAACCTGCTTACCCGATATCTGGCAGGCAGATACCGCAATAATGATATATATTATATGCGCGGCTGCAATATGGCCTTTTGGCGTGATGATCTTATACGAGTAAATGGGTATAACGAAGAATTTACGGGATGGGGACGTGAGGATAATGAAGTGGCTGCCAGGCTTCTTAACGCTGGAGTTAAGAAACGCGTAATCAAGTTCGGTGGAGTGGTATTCCATATTTTTCATCATCAAAAATCCAGAGCAAGCTTAAGCAGCAACGATGACCTGATGCTTAGAACCATTATGGAAAAACTTGATCATTGTGATAAAGGCCTGGATCAATATATCTAATATGAATTTGCAAGAAGGGGGTATACGGGTTAGAGAGAATGCAAAATTCGACATTCCTTTAATTTCAATAGTAACAGTAACGTTTAATGCAGAAAAGTATTTGAAGGAGTGCATTCAAAGTGTCAGAAACCAACCATTCAAAAGTATAGAGCATATTATCATTGATGCTAATAGTACTGATAAAACTATTAGTATATTAAAAGAATATGAGAATCAAATTGATTATTGGCGTAGCGAACCTGAT
>DASWTL010000426.1:0-21888 GCA_036402155.1 Sphingobacteriaceae bacterium
TGTGAATTTAGAAGTCTTGTAAAAAATATCCTGATGTTGGTAGCTGACGTCATCTTTATCGCTTACACCGAATTTTGCATATCCATAAGGAGATAGATCGGAAATCATGTCGGCTATTTGGCTGCCTAAAGGTTCTTGCACCCCAAAAATGTCAAAACTGTATTTCAAGACCATGTCTTTTACCAGAGGGCGACGGACTGGCCATTCCCTTTGGACCACCCCTTCACCACCGGTTGGGATTCTTCTTGTATTATAAGTAGCTATAGAATAATAACCGGGAGTTCCGGAGATAGAACTGGTGGTTGATTTGCCTGCGTTACTAGAACCTGAAGTTTGCGGCTCTTCTTTTCTACAGGCAAGAATGGTTGCCATAAGGAAGGTTATTAAGACATATTTATTTAAAAAGGCCTTGATTTGATACGGTTTTCGTTCATGCGAATTCCATCTGCTTTTTGTTTGGTTTACTTTTTGATCTTTCATCACGTTTGGTTATAAAGTTTATCAATCAATTCGGGGGCACCTTGAGCTATCGAATGCTGTGGAATGCCCTTTATCAAACTTACCTGACTGATAAGAAACCTAAATGTGAAATATTATGAAAAGGATGGATTATTATATGAAGTAACCCATTGGTTAGCAATAAACTAAACTAATCTTGAGTTTGGGCTGAGGAGTTTAAAACTTCCTGAATGGCTGAAGCTTTTAAGAGACATTCTTCAAACTCTTTTTCTGCGTCACATTCGAAAGTGATCGCACTTCCCGTCTGGAACGACAGGTATTGATTGTATGAATTATAAAGGATGGTCCTTATCACCACATTAAAATCAAAATCGCCCTGGGGTGAGAAATAACCAACAGCGCCCGAAAATACTCCCCGACGCGTCCGTTCATATTGCTCGATCAGTTTCATTGCCTTTATTTTTGGCGCCCCGGTCATTGATCCCATTGGGAAAGTATTTTTAATTATCCCGGCACTGGAAAAGTTTTCGGCAGCTGTGCAAACCACAGTAGAGATCATTTGATGCACTTGTTTGAAGCTGTAAACACCAAATAATTCTTCTACAGTAACTGAACCGGGTTCCGCGCTCCTGGTGAGGTCATTCCTTACCAAATCAACAATCATGACATTTTCTGCTCTTTCTTTTTCGTTCGAATGCAGCTGTTCTTTATTTTTATTATCATCAATAGCACTCAACGAGCGGGCAACAGTGCCTTTAATAGGTTGAGAGATTAACTTTCTGCCACGTTTACTCAAAAAGCGTTCGGGAGTAGCTGAGATGATATATTTATCTCTGATCTTAAAAAAATTGGCAAACGGAGTGGGGGATATATTATTTAGCGCTTGAAAGAGCTGTGCAGGATCCAGCTGTACATTTTCGGCAAAAAATTCCTGGCAAAATGTTATTTCGTAAATGTCACCTCTTTGGATATGTTCTTTTAAAACTTCAACTGTTTTTACATACTCGGACTTTGTGAAACGGCTGTTAATGGTAATTCCGGTAGTGGCTCCCGGTCTAACCTTCTGCTGAAGTACAAATGTCCAAACCTTGTCCGGATCATCAGAATAGATCGTTATTTCCTGGCCCTTAATTAAAATGAGGTGCTCTGGCACAAAAAAGTAAAGATCAGGAAATTTCAAATGATCAGTATTTTGCGATACCAGATCTTCAATTTCATTCTTCAGATCGTAAGCCAGATAGCCGGGAACGATACTATCCCTGTTTTTTATAAACTGATCCAGTTGAACGAATGCATTTCCTGAATTTGCAATCAGTTCCTCTTTAACACCTGCCGCTATTAAAACATCAAATGCAGAATATGGGTCAGTGTAATTATTTGAATCAAAATAACAGGCAACATCAAATGAATAAGCCCATGTTAAAGCTTGTTCTTTAAAATTTAAAGTTTCACTTAAATGGTACTTTTGCACCGTATTTTAAGGTTCAGGAAACGTATTCCGTTAATTCAGAATTAATGTTTGCACACGATCAGGTCCAACCGACAAGTATCTTACAGGAACATTCAGATGTTTTTCAAGATACTTGATGTATGAACTTAGGTTTGCAGGAATATCATCTTCTGCACGTACACCTGTAATATCTTCTTTCCAACCCGGGATTGCTTCATAAATTGGCTCAGGAGTTATTGCGCTGATATCATAAGGCATATAGTCAATTACCTGTCCGTCATACTTATAATGAGTACATGCATAAATGGTATCAAAATCACTTAAAACATCAGCTTTGGTCATTACCAGTTCGGTTACTCCATTAAGCATTATTGCATATTTCAGAGCCGGCAGGTCGATCCATACGCAGCGGCGTGGTCTTCCTGTAGTTGCACCGAATTCATGGCCTGTTTTTCGTAATTCTTCACCAACTTCATCATGAAGTTCAGTAGGGAAGGGGCCTCCGCCAACGCGAGTGCAATACGCTTTGAATATACCTATAACATCACCTATTTTGTTAGGCGCTATACCAAGTCCAGTACAAGCTCCGGCAGTTGTTGTATTGGATGATGTTACAAACGGATAGGATCCAAAATCAATATCCAGCATCGTGCCTTGAGCACCTTCTGCGAGAACAGTTTTTCCATCACGCAGGTACTGATTAACAAAATGTTCGCTATCAACCTGTGGAATGTTCTTCAAAAGTTCAACAGCTTCGAAGAAGGCCGTTTCTTTTTCCGAAAAATCAGGGATTTCACCATAATGAATCAGAATGGACTTATGTTTATCAACCAGTTTTTGATAACGTTCTTTAAAATCGGGAAGAGCTGTATCGCCAACACGTAACCCATTTCGACCGGTTTTATCCATGTAAGTAGGACCTATTCCTTTTAATGTCGATCCTATCTTTCCGTCTCCCATTTTACTTTCAGAAGCTGCATCCAAAAGTTGGTGAGTTGGTAGAATAAGATGTGCTTTCCGGGCAATCACCAATTTTTTGTCGGCAACCGGATCAAATCCGCTTTTTTTAAGATTATCCAGTTCGCGTTTCAATATAATCGGGTCAATAACAACACCATTACCTATCAGATTCATGGTTGCTGTATTAAAAATACCCGAAGGAATAGTATTTAAAACGAATTTCTTATTATCGAACTCAAGTGTATGACCGGCATTCGGACCGCCCTGAAAACGGGCTATAAGATCATATTTCGGACTTAGAACGTCAACAATTTTCCCCTTGCCTTCGTCGCCCCATTGCAGGCCTAATAAAACATCAACTGGCATTTATAAAAATATATCGTTAATTATTTGTTGCTTTTCGTTCACAATAACCTTCCTTTAACCGGGTACAGTTACCGTATAAATTTAGTGAGTGGTGTTTGATTTCAAATTTAAGAAGATCACCCATCATGCTTTGTATTTGTCCAACGCGTGGGTCGCAAAATTCAACAACCTTACCGCAATCAAGACAAATAATATGGTCGTGCTGCTTATATCCATATGATTTCTCAAACTGGGCCATGTTTTTTCCGAACTGGTGTTTGGTAACCAGATCGCATGCTACAAGTAATTCAAGTGTATTGTATACAGTAGCACGGCTTACACGATATTTCTTATTCTTCATGTGGATATAAAGTGATTCCACATCAAAATGATCAGTGCGCGAGTATATTTCTTCCAGAATTGCAAACCTTTCGGGTGTTTTCCGAAGGTTTTTGTTTTCGAGGTAAGCCTCGAAAATCTTTTTTACCATGTCTATAGTTTCTTGCCCCGACATATCTGTTTTGAACTGTTCAAAGTTATTTAAAAATAGCAGAATGTCTCATGTTAGATTTAGATTTTGTTGATTTATTCTGTAAATCCCATCAGGACGCGATTTCAATAGCATCCGTGTTTTCAGAATCAAAGCGGGTTACCTGGGTAACGCCATGAACTTCTTTTAATCTTTTTATAAGATTTTCCAGGTGCTCCGTGTTGTTTACATAAACCATAATTGATCCTTCAAAAATCCCATCGTTGCTATCAACCGTAATAGACCGCATATTCACCTTAAAATCATTTGATATAACCTGGGTGATGTTGTTAATCAGTCCCATATCATCAAAACCCACAATTTGTAATCCCGTAAGGAAAGCCAGTTCTTTCTGCGAGGTCCATTTCGCCTTTACAACACGGTATCCATAGTTTGACATGAGCTTAGCTGCATTCGGACAATTTGTACGATGAATTTTTATACCATCGTTCACAGTGATAAAACCAAATACGTCATCTCCCGGAATCGGATTGCAGCATGCAGAAAGTTTATAATCAATCTTTTGCATGTCCTCTCCAATCAGTAGGGTATCACTGTCTTTAGTCTTAACTTTTCTAAGAAGTCCCTCAATATGACCATTCTCATGTTTTTCAGGAGGGCGGTTATCAACACTCTTCTCGGAAATCACAAACTCTTTAAGATCTTTAAGATCAACAATTCCCTTCGCGACATTAAAAAACAGGTCCTGGGAGGATTGAAGTTTCAAAAAATAAGTAAGCTTATGAATATTGTCTGAGTTATAGGTGATCTTTAAGGATTTAAGTTTTCTTTCCAGGATTTCCTTGCCATCTTCTGCTATCTTTCTTTTTTCCTCCTTCAGGGATGATTTGATGCGGGATTTAGCTTTCGCCGTAACCACAAAGCTTAACCAGTCTTCTTTTGGTGTTTGTTTACTTGATGTAATAATCTCTACCTGGTCGCCATTTTGAAGTTTATACGATAATGGAACCAGTTTGTGATTAACCTTCGCGCCAATACAACTTGCACCGAGGTCTGAATGAATTTCGAACGCAAAGTCAAGTGCAGTTGCCCCCACAGGTAACTGAATCAGCGCGCCCTTGGGAGTAAAAATGAAGATCTCATCAGAAAATAAATTCATTTTGAAATCATCAAGAAAATCCAAGGCATTAGCTTCCGGATTATTCAGCAGCTCGCGCACCTTATGGATCCATTGATCTAATCCGCTGTCTGCCGCCGATTCTTTATACTTCCAATGTGCTGCAAATCCTTTTTCAGCGATCTCATTCATTCGCGTGGTTCTGATCTGAACTTCCACCCATTGGCCTTTCGGACCCATTACAGTGGTGTGTAATGATTCATAACCATTTGCTTTAGGGGAAGATATCCAATCACGCAAGCGATCGGGATTAGGGCGATAAAGATCTGTAACTATAGAATAAGCCTTCCAGCAATCGGATTTTTCCTGCTCTGGCTTGCTGTCAAGAATAATACGGATAGCAAAAAGATCAAAAACTTCCTCAAAGGGTATGTTTTTAGTCCGCATCTTATTCCAGATCGAATGGATTGATTTAGGACGCCCGTAAACGTCAGATTCTAATCCCTGTTCTGACAGGATTTCTTTAATAGGTTCTATAAACTGTTTTACAAAGAGCTCCCGTTCGGCTTTCTTCTCATTTAATTTGGCAGCAATGAACTTATAAGTTTCGGGCTCCATGTATTTCATAGAGAGATCCTCAAGTTCAGACTTCATCATGTACAATCCAAGCCTGTGAGCAAGCGGGGCATATAAGTAAATTGTTTCTGAAGAAATCTTAAGCTGTTTATCACGTGGCATAAAATCCATCGTGCGCATATTGTGAAGGCGGTCTGCCAGCTTAATCAGGATCACACGTACATCATCGGCCAGGGTGAGAAGCATCTTACGGAAGTTCTCTGCCTGAAGGGAACTGTTATAATCAAAAACACCTGAAATCTTAGTCAGTCCATCAATGATTTTGGCAACTTTCTTTCCAAATTCCCTTTCAATATCTTCAAGTGATATATCCGTATCCTCAACAACATCATGGAGTAATGCGCAAACTATGGATGTAGTACCTAAACCAATTTCTTCAGCGGCAATTTGTGCTACAGCAATCGGATGATAGATATAGGGCTCACCGGATTTACGGCGCATATCTTTATGGCTCTCAAGGGCCATGTCAAAAGCACGCCTTATCATGCGCTTGTCGCCCTTTTGCAGCGTAGATTTACATGCCCTTAACAGCGCTCTGTATCTTTTTAAGATCTCGTTCTTCTCGGCTTCAAGGTCAATTACCAGTTCCTTCATAAATCATTGTATAATAGAGGCACAGAAAAAACGTTTTTGTGCTGATACAGGTTACCTTTAGGTTTATCAAGGTATAAATTAATATAAAAACTTTACTGTAAATTGCAGTATATAAAAATATGAAAAAATTCGGTCTTCTGCTGATCTTAATTGTCATACTGATGTCGCAAAAAGCATCAGCGCAAGACTATAATCCCTATTTCAAGGGCAAAAATGATACCATTCGTGTGGCGCTGACCATGGTTAATAATGAAATGATCCCATGGCTCACTATTCCTGAAGTTGTTATCATTGGGCAACGGTTATTTAAAAATGACCTGGAGCGGGCGAAATTTAACCGGTTAAGATACAATGTTTTGAAGGTGATGCCTTATGCTTTTTTTGCCAAACAGCGATATGCGAAATTAAACAGGGATCTGGCGACACACAAAAGTAAAAAAGAACAAAGAATCCTGGTAAAGGCTTGTGAAAAGGAAATAAAAGATATGTTTAATAAGGAGATTAAAAATTTAACCATATCACAGGGGGAAATTTTAATCAAACTTATCGACCGGGAAACAGGTTATTCCACTTATGAGCTTGCTAAAGACATGAAAGGTGGATTTAATGCTTTCTTTTATCAATCTGTTGCCCGTATCTTTGGGCATAATCTAAAAGAGAAATATGATCCGCAGGAAGAGCGGGACATAGAAAGTATTATCCAGACTTATGGGTATTACAGGTACAGCTACAATTAAAAATGATCGAAAATACTGTTTACCAGTTCGCTGTTCCGACAATGGACGGAGAGGAGGTAAGTTTAAATATTTTTAAGGGGAAGGTGCTATTAATTGTGAACACAGCTTCCGATTGCAGCTTTACACCCCAGCTTAACGAACTGGAACAGCTAAGGCAAGCGTATGCAGCCGAGGATTTTGAGATCCTTGCATTTCCTTCTAATGATTTTGGGGGGCAGGAGCCTCTTGAAAATAACTCCCTGGAGCAATGTTACCGGGGGACTTTTGGCGTAAATTTCCAGATTTTTGATAAAATAAGGGTCAGAGGGGTCTACGCGCATCCTTTGTATAAATTTCTGGCGGACAAAAAGCAAAATAAGCATGTGAGTGCCGTCCCAAGATGGAATTTTCATAAATATCTTATTAATAAGGACGGTGTAGTAACAGATTTTTTTTACCCGTTTACAAAACCTACATCTTCGCGCCTTAGAAAACGTATTGATAAACTTCTTAAACAATTATCTCCAATTTAATGAAACTAGATATTCTTGTTTTTGCCGCTCATCCTGATGACGCCGAACTAAGCTGTTCAGGAACAATTCTGAAGCATGTGGCTGCCGGTAAAAAAGTAGGTATTATTGATCTCACCCGGGGTGAATTAGGTACAAGGGGCAGTGCAGAACAACGTGATAAAGAAGCAGAAGCAGCCATGGAGATTCTTGGTATTGATATACGGGAAAATCTAAGGATGCGCGATGGCTTTTTTCTTCATGATGAAGAACATCAGCTTCAGATCATAAAAATGCTGAGGAAATACCAGCCTGAAATTGTTCTTTGCAATGCCTTGCATGATCGCCATCCTGATCATGGAAAAGGTTCTGAGCTGGTTACACGGTCATCATTTCTTTCCGGATTAACCAAGATAGAAACCAAATTGAACGACGAGTTACAGGAAGCCTGGAGACCCAGGTTAGTGCTTCAATATATTCAGGATTCTTATATTAAACCGGATATTCTGGTTGATGTTAGTGAGTTTTGGGATAAGAAAATGGAAAGTATAAAAGCATTCAAAACACAGTTTTATAATCCGGAACATGATGAGCCCAATTCAACCTACATCTCGTCGCCTGAGTTTTTATTAATATTAGAAGCTCGTGGACGTGAACTTGGAAAAAGTATAGGAGCAACCTATGCCGAAGGGTTCACTTGTCAGAAATTATTGGGAGTTGATGATTTGTTTCAATTGCGATAAGCACTGTGACACCGTAGAGCACGGGTCGGATTTTACTTAGCATAGGTTCATCAACTGTCCGTACAGCTTAATTATAAATCCCTGATAATTCTTTCAGCTACGTCAATCCCGGCTTCAATATGTGATTTCTCCATAATCAGCGCCGGTCTGAAGCGTATTGTATGGGTTCCGCAGCCCAGAAACATCATATTATTCTCCATTCCTTTTTTTAGAAATGCATCGCGCATCTGCTGATCAGGAAAATCGAATGATGTCATTAAGCCCCGTCCGCGTACTTGTGATATTTTATCGGTTTTTTCTGAAAGCCGGTGCAGGCTATCCTGTAAATAATTTCCGGTTGATTGTGCATTTTTAAGTAGATCGTCTTCCTCAATGATCTCCAGGATTTTGGTACATCGAACCATATCCACCAGGTTTCCGCCCCATGTTGAATTGATCCTTGACGGGATATTAAATACATTGGTTTCAATCTCATCAACCTTAGTTCCGGCAAGAATACCACAAACCTGCATTTTTTTTCCAAAGGCAAGAATATCGGGTCGCGCCTTTTCACTAAAGTGTTCATGGCACCAGAATTTTCCGGTAAGTCCGACACCTGTTTGTATTTCGTCATAGATCAGGAAGCAATCATGTTCATCTGCAAGTGCGCGTAATTGTTCAAGAAACTCGGGACGCACATGATTGTCACCCCCTTCGGATTGAATTGGTTCGATGATAATGGCACAGATATCATCTTTGTTATCTGCAAAGGCCTTACGGATCTCTGAGATCGATTTTTCTTCCCTTCTCAACAGGTCTTCAAAGTTTTCTCCGGTATTAGGGAATTTTATTACAGGTGTTGATACCCTTGGCCAGTTAAACCGGGCAAACCACTTGGTTTTTTCGGGTGAAGTATTAGTGAGACTTAGTGTATAACCGGAACGGCCATGAAATGCGTTTTCGAAATGTAGTACTTTAAAACCCCGTTCTTCCCGGTACCCTTTCTGAAAATTCTTTTGCACTTTCCAATCCATGGCTACTTTCAATGCATTTTCAATAGCTAAAGTGCCGCCGGCGATGAAAAAAGCATGTGGAAGGTAATCCGGAATACCTATTCTGGCAAAGGTTTCAACAAACTGTGCGTATTGGGTGGTGTAAATATCTGAATTTGAGGGATTTGTTAATGCAGCAAGCATCAGGTTTTTCTTAAACTCTTCGTCATTGAGCATTTTTGGGTGATTATAGCCCAATGGAACAGATGCAAAGCAGGTAAAAAAGTCAAGCAGTGTACGTTTCTTTTTGGAGTCGTAAATATGTACGCCATTGCTTTTTTCCATGTCAAAAGTAAGATCGTAACCGTCAGCTAAAATGTACCGGTTTAAAATCTGCTGAACATTTTCTGGGGAAACTGAGAGTTTATACATTTTGTATGATTTACTTGCTAATCAAAGTTATGAAAAGGGTCAGAAAGCATCAATTAGCGTTTTTTTATAAAATGTTTATTTAAAAGGTTTAAAGCAGTATTTCAAAAAAACAGAAAAATGATCCATCCATTTTTCGGATTTATGGAGCAAAAAGCAGGCAGTTAAATCTTTCCCACCTGACTTAACAAACCCAGAAGTCCGCCGGTATGGATCAACAGAATTTTACTCCCCGTCTCAAAATGATCATTGCCAATCATGTCGAACATGGCGTAAGCTGTTTTACCGGTGTAAACCTGATCGAGTAAAATTCCTGTAGAGGATGCGAATTGCTTTAGGAAGTTGAGAAGCTCATGTGTTGTTTTTGCATAACCTCCAAAATGGTAATCAACATGAAGCACGAGGTTTTGCGAGTTTTCGTGATACCTGCTGATCTCATGTTTAAGAAACGAACCATTTTTTAGTGATGAGACAGCATGCAACATGGTTTGAGCTCCAGCCTGTTCTATTCCCCGTAAAAGGCCGGCAGCGGTTGCTCCTGTGCCTGAGGCGCAATAAATGTGGTCGAATGATTGATCAAGTTCAGAAATCAACTCAGAACAGCCTGTTACAGCTTCCTGGCATGAACCTCCCTCATCAATAAAAAAAGAATTATCATCGTCAGCAAAGTTTTGATCGTAGAGCTCCTGCTTATTTTTGTAGCGTTCCCTGTCTGTAAATATCAAATTCATCCCAAACATCCGGCAAAGCATTAAAGAGTGGTTCGTCACATCTTCTCCCCGTACAAATGCGGTAGCCCTGAATCCGAATTTAGCGGCAGCGCATGCTGTAGCAACCAAATGGTTGGAGTAGGCACCACCAAAAGTAACCAGATGTGATTTATGAAGTGATTGTGCCTTTTGCAGTGTGTATTTTAATTTGCGCCACTTGTTTCCGGATATAAACGGATGGATGAGATCGTCACGTTTTATAAACACCTGAACACCTTTATCATTAAATAAAGGATTTTCAAGCTGCTGCAGAGGGCTGTGAATATTCAGCTCGATTATTTCTTTAGATACTTCCACATTCGCGGTTTACCCTGTTCAAGCCACTCCATAGAAGTTGCCAGACGCTTGGTTCTTGTTTCTTCTGTTTTTGCTTCTGTTACCCAATCCACATATTCTTTTTTGTGACTATAACTAAAATTCTGAAAGGTCTCTAAGGCCTTTTGATTTTCTGATAATGCCTTTGTAAAATATGATGGAATTTCAAGCTCCTTGGTTTGCTTAGGCTTAAGAGGAAGTTTAATGTTCTTTTCATTTAATTCGTACGCCTCCCGGAAATATGATTTTAAAATGTCATCTGATGGCAATTCATTAACATTTTTAATCTGCCCCAGTTGCCCCATTGCCGTTTTATCTATTTTCTGAAACAGATTGTAAGGATCAGTCATTAAGCTGGCTTTCCAGAAACTTAGAACGCAATGCTGCTTAAATCCTGCCATGCTGCAAATAGTTCCCTTATATTCAAAATGGGGAAAACCCCATTTGATAGTCTCCTGAATGAGAGGACAACTCTCATGAATGAGATGCCTCAGATGGTTTAAAACAGGCTTGGCAAAATCAGCCGATTTTAGAATATAAGCATCGATTCGGGGATCCGTATTTTCCATTTATGTGAATATACATGAAGTTATCGACATACATTAATAGAAAAAGCCACTTTCGTGGCTTTCTGAATATATTCAAATCGATTACTCAAAATATTCTTTCATCCGGTCGAAAAAACTTTTCTCATTTTTCCCGGGCTGAGGCTTAAAGTTCGGTGAATTGTTGAGTTTTTCCAAAAGATCACGCTCTTCACGCGACAACGCTTTTGGAGTCCAGATGTTCACATATATCAACTGATCTCCGCGATGGTACGAATTTACTTCAGGAATTCCTTTTCCTTTTAAACGAAGGATTTTTCCTCCCTGGGTTCCCGGTTCAATTTTTATTTTCGCCTTTCCGTCAATGGTAGGTACTTCAACACCAGCTCCCAGAGCTGCATCAACAAAGCTGATATGCAGGTCATAAACCAGGTTATTACCTTCACGCTTTAGAGATTCATGTGGGGTTTCCTCTATCAGGATGATCAGGTCACCGGGAATTCCGCCTCTTGGAGCCGCATTTCCTTTGCCGCTCATTGACAGTTGCATTCCCTCACTCACACCTGCAGGTATATTGATCGAGATGGTTTCCTCTCCACGTACCACACCGTCACCATGGCAAACAGTACATTTCGAAGTGATCTGGGTTCCCTCGCCGTTACAGGTAGGGCAGGTGCTTGTAGTTTGCATCTGGCCCAGGATGGTATTTGTTACACGCCGTACAGCACCGCTTCCGCCGCAGGTGGTGCAGGTATGAAACGATGATTTGTCTTTAGCGCCCGAACCATCGCAGGTTTGACAAACCACTTGTTTATTTACTTTGATCTTCTTTTCTGCTCCGTTTGCGATTTCAGAAAGGTTAAGTTTAACCTTAATCCGAAGGTTGCTTCCACGGGCTACGCGTCTGCCACCACGGCTTTGACCGCCGCCACCGCCGAAAAAGCTTTCAAACGGACTTCCACCTCCAAAAATATCCCCAAACTGACTGAAGATATCTTCCATGTTCATATGACCGCCGCCATAGCCTCCCGCACCATTGCCGGCATGGCCAAACTGGTCATAACGTTGCCTTTTCTCCTGATTGCTTAATATCTCATAAGCCTCAGCAGCTTCCTTGAACTTATCCTCTGCTTCTTTGTCGCCCGGATTTTTATCGGGATGGAATTTAATAGCAAGCTTGCGGTATGCTTTTTTAATTTCATCCGCCGCTGCATTACGTTCAACACCTAAAATATCGTAATAATCTCTTTTTGCCATTCTTATACTAATGTGAAGTTTGCAAGTGAACCGCAAACCATAATTTTTTACGTATTCACGTTATTAAGCTCCAACTACCACCTTCGCAAAACGGATTACCTTATCATTGAGAGAATATCCTTTTTCAACTTCGTCGATTACCTTGCCTTTTAAATCATCTGAAGGCGCCGGAACATTTGTTATCGCCTCATGCAGGTCAGCATCAAAAGGATTACCTGTAGCATTCATTTCCTTTAATCCCTTACTAACCAGAATGTTTTTCAATTTAGAATGTACAAGTTGGACGCCTTCCTTAACGGCTTCAATATCAGTTGCTGTTTCCATTGATTTGGCAGCGCGTTCAAAATCATCAAGCACAGTTAAAAGATCTACGATTACATCTCTGCCTGCTGTTTGCAATAATTCTACACGCTCTTTTGATGTACGCCGTTTAAAATTATCGAATTCAGCATATAAGCGTAAATATTTATCGTTTGCTTCGCTCAGCTCCGATTTTAATTTCTCAATCTGCAATTTGTTTGCGTCCTCTGCTTCCGGTTTGTTATTTGCTTTCTCTGACTGTTCTTCAGTTTCCGAAAGGTTGATGTCCGCATTTTGTGTATCGTCTGTCTGGTTATTTTTCTTTTTCTTCAACATATTCGAGAGATTCATCGTAGTTCACCTTTGACAAAATATTTGCCAAGTACCTAAATACCGTCATCCTGTCAGTGATTTGACAAACGTTGTTAGTTCCATGAAATTGTCACATCCTCATGAACATGGCCACCTTCACATTTAATTATCCGTGAAGGGAACTTTTGAATGATGTGATAATCGTGAGAGGCCATTAAAACTGCCGTTCCTGATTGGCTGATCTGGCGAAGAAGCTGCACGATCTCTTCCGAAGTATCCGGATCAAGGTTGCCTGTCGGCTCATCGGCAAGGATGATTTCAGGATCATTCAACAGTGCCCGTGCAATAACTACACGTTGTTGTTCACCGCCTGATAATTCATGAGGCATTTTCTTGACCTTTGAACGTAAGCCAACTTTTTCAAGTACATCACGGATCCTTTCGAAGATCAGTTTTTTATCTTTCCAGCCTGTAGCCCTCATTACAAATTCGAGGTTTTGCTCAACTGTACGATCAGTCAGCAATTGAAAATCCTGAAACACAATTCCCAACTTACGTCGAAGGTAGGGAACATCACGATCGGTTAATTTTTTAAGGTCAAAGCCTGCAGCATGCCCTTCGCCGTTTGAAATATGGATATCTCCATAAATAACCTTTAATAAGCTGCTTTTTCCGGATCCTGTCTGACCGATTAGAAAAACGAATTCACCATTTTTAATTTGCAGATTTACATTAGTCAGGACAAGATGCTTTTGCTGATAAATGTCTGCATTTTCCAGCTTTATAACTGTATTTTCAACCATATTAAATATCTATTTTTAACAGTTTCCCAAAAGGAAGGTCTGCAATTAACGCCATAATTTCTGCTGCTTTATCCCCCAGACCAATTTTTTCTAATGTTTTATCAGGCCGGTCAACCCTGAAATAAGCAAGCAGAGTAAATTTCTCATCCCTGAGCTGTACATAATCAGGAATTTTAGCAACACCTTTTACTTTGATAGCATACATCGTGTCAAAGTTAACATTTATTGTAAAGTTGTCAGAAACTTCATGGTATCAATTCCATCAGCGTAGTTCCATAAGCGTGGCGACTGGCTTTCTCCAAAATTTATTTTCTCATTTTTTGTTTCAAATTTTTCATTGGTAACGATGCATTGAATCTGATCTGTACCTGATTTGAGTTTTTCTGATACACTTTTCAGATCGGTATATTCTTCATAATGTAAAACCGCCAGTGATGAGGTCAGGCTTTCATCTTCTCTAACTAAAAGAAAACCATTGTCTAAGTGTTTTATCTTGTTCAGCAGTAAAATGGATTTATTATAATCATAATTGTTATTATACTTATGATGATCTCCAATATAACTAAATTGCTCAATGGCTTCAAATAATGTAGAGAAATTAAATTCCCGGGGGATGAAAATCTTGGATACATTTCTGCACCCCAGTCCATAGTAATCAAATATATCATGTCCTAATGCAACAAGATCTTCCCTGGTCTCTTTCCCGGTAAGTACTGCTACGCTGTTACGGTTTTTACGAATAATGTTCGGCACTTTCCCGAAATAGTATTCAAAATAACGGGAGGTATTCGTGCTTCCTGTAGCTATTACAGCATCAAACTTCTCAAGCCGTTCAATAAATTGCATTTGGCCTGCAAAATCTGGCTCAATCTTTACCAGCATAGATAAAATATGTGGAAGGAGCTTTTGATCCTGTGATGAAGGTTTGATCAGGGCAATATGGCCTGCTGCCAATACAGACAATACATCATGAAACCCAACCAGCGGTATGTTACCGGCCAGAACAAGACCGATTTTTCGGGGTTGAAAATGACTGATATCCTGGCTAATTTCTTTATGCTTCGGATTCAGGCTATCATACATTTGAAACCATGTCCCCAGGTCATCAGCACGTAGCATTTCACCTATTGCCACCACTGCTTTTTTTGTATTTTCAGGTGTGAACCAGGCGTTGTATTGGTATGCTCCATGAATAAGTTCCAGAAGCTTCTCATCTGGTGCTCTTAAATGTTCTCCAAGCCGGATAAATGCATTAAGTCGTTGTTGTATTGTCAAAATCCTGCTCATGAAAGTAAAATCCTCAAAAAAATGTTATACTTTTGTGCTGTTTTATAGATCCGGGGATCACATAAAGCGATACAAAAATAAATTTTCAAAACGGACTTTAAGAGAACATGGCAATTATAATCACGGATGAGTGTATAAACTGCGGAGCTTGCGAACCAGAATGCCCGAATAATGCTATTTACGATGCTGGAGCAGCATGGCGTTTTTCGGATGGTACAAGTTTACGCGGAATCATAGATTTTGGAGACGGTACTACATTAGATGCAGAAGAAGCACAGTCTGCAATTTCTGATGAAGTATATTATATCGTACCTGATAAATGTACAGAATGTAAAGGATTTCATGACGAACCTCAGTGCGCAGCGGTTTGCCCGGTTGATTGTTGTGTAGATGATGAAGATGTACGGGAAACTGAAGAGGAGCTACTAGCTAAAAAAGCCTGGCTTCACATGGAACGTTAATTCTGTCTTTTTAAAATATAAAGCGGTTGGATAATATTCATCCGCTTTTTTTTATTCCATTTTTGGGATAATCAATACCGGGCATTTTGCTTTTCTAGCAACACCCTCCGCAACGCTACCTGAAATAAAATGATCAAAACCGGTACGTCCATGTGTCCCTACAATGATCAGATCGGCATTCCATTCATCTGCTGTAATAAGAATTTCGTCCCTGGGGTTGCCAATCTTCATGAATGTATAGATTGTTGTATCTTCCCGGCCTTTTGACAATCTCTCAAAAAGTTTCTTACTTGCCTCTTCCTGAATGTCCATTGCTTCCGGCATCATAATCATTGGTTCATTAAGTATCGGATCTGTAAGATGAGCGGTTGTAGTTGAAATTACATCATTAACATGAACCAATGCAACCTCGGCATCAAACTTTTTAGCCAGACGAAAGCCATAATCTGAAGCCTGTTCAGAATAGATGCTATCTTCAACTGCTATTAATATCTTATGAAGGTTATCGGGCGTTATCATATCTAAAGAACAGGTTTAAAGGTGTATGGTTTGAATACCTAACTTAATTATCTGTAAATTTATTTAATTTGTATTTATGAATCAAGGGTTTGGAATATGCATGCTTTCTGTCATCCCGCTGCGTGCAGAGGCTTCTGATAAGAGTGAAATGGTTTCTCAGTTATTATTCGGAGATAAATTTCAGATACTGGAACGTGCAGGTGCATGGCTAAGAATATGTACAGCATACGATGATTACGAAGGGTGGATAGACTCGAAACAAATTACAGAAATAGAGAAAGATGTGTACAGCCTTCTTCAGGCCGATACCATACTTGGGTTGCAACTCTTAAACGAAGCAATACGTCTTCCGGATAATGAGAAGATACTTTTATTGCCTGGAAGCACATTGCCTTCTTATGATGAGGAGGGTGGATGTCAAATTAATGAGCACCAGTACAAAATTAAAGGAAAAATCAAGAATGTTATCCCCGATGATTTTGCTTCCGGAATAGAAAGAGCAGCTAAATTTTATTTGAACACACCCTATTTATGGGGCGGGCGTACTCCATTCGGGATTGATTGTTCGGGGTTTTCACAAGTGGTTTACAAACAGTTTGGCATACGACTTAAAAGGGATGCATGGCAACAGGCTTTGCATGGCGAGCTGGTAGGCTTTTTACAGGAGGTTCAACCGGGTGATCTTGCTTTTTTTGATAATGACGAAGGAAAAATTACGCATGTAGGTATTATGCTTAATGACCATCAGATCATACATGCCTCAGGCAGAGTGAAGATAGATCGCATTGATAACCAGGGGATTTTCAGTACTGATCTAAACCGGTATACTCATAAATTGCGGGTGGTGAAAAGGTACAGTTAAGTCAGAAATTTACCCTAATCCTCCTCAAATTTAACATCCCAAACCAGCACCATTTTATCATCTCCAACAGAGATCAGATTCTCATTATGCTTGTTCCAGGCTATCTTGTTTACAGATAAATAATGACTCTCAAATCCCTTTTCACGGCTAATGATACGGCAAAGCCTGAGATCATCATTGCTCCATATTTTAATCGTTTTGTCTCTGCTTGCAGTTGCAAAATATGGTTTTGTAGGATGGAATTTGATATCATAAATTGCAAACAAATGCGCTGGAATGGACTGAAGTAAACTAAAGTCTGAAGTGCTCCAGGTCTTTAAATGGGCATCCCTGCTGCCTGAATATAAAACGGATCCGTCCGGAGAAAATTGAACGGATGTAACCGGCATAGAATGTCCGGGAAGTTCAGTATGCAAACTGTAATCTTCCAGGTTATAGACCCTGATTAAGTTATCCTTGCATCCAAATGCGATCAATTTTTCATCGGGACTAATGGCCATGACCCGAACTGTATCGGCAGAGACATTGAATTTATACACCAATTCATAATCTTTCATATCCCAAACAGAAACTGTTCCATCTTCTGAAGAAACAAGCAATTCATTTTTAGATCGTACAGATTTAATATCAAATACCGGCAGGGTATGGTGGTTTAATGACTTTTCTACCTTTTGATTCTCAAAGTTGAAGATCTGAACGGCACCACTTCGTTCGCCAACAGCAAGTATGGGACTGAACTCAGGTGAATGCATGGCGTAAATCGAACTTTTTACCGGCATAAGTACTTTTACAAAGGCGTTTGTTTTAAGACTCCATTCTACAACACCTTTGTCGTTCCCTCCGGTAAAAATTATATGTTGTTTTTGAGAATTCTCAACGGTATACACAGGGTTTTGATGCCCTGAAAAATCTGCAATACGTTCAATTTTGATCATGTTACTTTCCTTGCCGTGCAGTATCTATTTATGCCTTGATTCCAGATTTTCCGCAATGGTTTTTAAACTGATGTTTTTTTCTTTAAGTAATACCAGCAGGTGAAAAACAAGGTCGGAAGCCTCATTGATGAGGTCTGCCTCCGTTTCATTCAACGCTGCAATAACTGTTTCTACACCTTCTTCGCCTACTTTTTGAGCTATTTTGTTTAGGCCTTTATCCCGAAGTTTATTTACGTATGAACCTTCCTGAGGATTTTCATACCGATCAGCAATGATACCTTCAAGCCTGAAGATGAAATTTTGATTGAAATCAGTATTGAAACAACTTCTTGTGCCTTTGTGGCAGGTGGGGCCAATAGGTGTTGCCTTGATTAACAGTGTGTCACTATCACAATCAACACTGATGTTTTTTACGTGAAGAAAATTTCCGCTTTCTTCCCCCTTGGTCCACAGGCGGTTTTTAGTCCTTGAAAAAAAAGTGACCTTGTTCTCAGAGACAGTTTTGGTATAGGCTTCTTCATTCATGTATCCCAGCATCAGCACTTCCAGGGTTTGGTCATCCTGAATAATTGCCGGGATCAGGCCATCACTTTTTTTAAAATCTAACATCCTTTATAGTCTAACTTCAATATTGTTTCCTTTTAATTCTTTTTTCAAATCGGGGATCAGTATCTCGCCGTAATGAAATACTGACGCCGCAAGAGCTGCATCTACATTCGTTTTCAGGAATACATCAACAAAATGCTGGGTGTTACCTGCCCCGCCGGATGCAATAAGCGGAATTGAAAGATCTGAATTGATCTTTTTCAACAGACCGCAATCAAATCCCGCTTTTGTTCCGTCATGATCCATTGAAGTTAATAATATCTCACCGGCGCCCCGCCCTTCAACTTCCTTGATCCATTTTTCGGTTTCCAGTTCTGTGGCTATCCTTCCACCATTCAGATGAACAAGGTTTCGGCCATCTACATATTTAGTATCAATAGCTACAACAACAAACTGCTTTCCAAATGCTGCTGCAAGCCTGTCAATTAGTTCCGGATCACGAACTGCTGCAGAGTTTACGGAAATCTTATCTGCACCTGAGTTAAGAAGGATATCCGCATCGGCTATCTCATTAATGCCTCCGCCAATGGTAAAGGGAATGTTGATGTTTCTGGCTACTGCTTTAACCAGTTCAGCCATCGTTTTACGCCGTTCATGCGTAGCTGTAATATCCAGGAACACCAGTTCATCTGCACCTTGTTCTGAATATTGCCAGGCGAGTTCAACCGGGTCTCCTGCATCTCTCAGATCTACAAAATTGACACCTTTAACTGTACGACCGTCTTTGACGTCAAGGCAGGGGATAATTCGTTTTGAAACCATTTGGTGAATCCTCGTGAAATATGAGGAGTTATAATCTTATATGTTATATTCTTTTGAACTATGCAGTCACTCTGAGCGTAGTCGAAGAGCTTATCCTTCGACTACGCTCAGGATGACTTACGACTGTACTCAGGATGACTTACGACTGTACTCAGGATGACTTCCGACTCTGCTCTGCATGACTTCCCCCTTCAGGGGGCAGGGGGTCAAAAACTTATCAATGCCTTTAAGTTCCAGTCTTTTATTTCTTCAATAGTTATGCGGTTTTCGTAAATCGCTTTTCCAACTACGCACGACTCAACTTTAATATCCTGAAGGGTATAAATATCCTCCATCGAAGAAATACCACCCGATGCTATTAATTTAATAAATGGAGAATGATCTAAAAGCTTTTTATAAAGTTCAACACCTGCACCGCCTAGTTTACCATCTTTATTGATGTCGGTGCAGAGGAACCTGTAAAATCCAAGTGCCAGGCAGCGGTCAACATAATCTTTCAGTTTAATAGGTGAGCTTTCCATCCATCCTGAATATTTGATCACTTCATCCAGAACATCGATAGCTACAACAACCTGGTCAGAGCATTTGTCTTTTCCGCATATCTCGAGTGACAGGTCTTCAAGGAATGAAGGATTTGTTATAGCCTGAGTGCCAACGATAACACGGTGGATGCCTGCATCTATTAATTCTTTAACTTTTTCAATACTTCTGACTCCACCTCCGTACTGAACTTTCATATCTGTTTTTCGGATGATGTCAAAAAGGTATTCCTGATTGCTGAAATCGCCTTTAGCGCCATTAAGATCGATTATATGGACAAACTCAGTACCATTCGACTGGTATTTTTCAACCATCTCTTCGAGCGTTACATCATAAAATGTAGCCTGGTCATAGTTTCCTTCGCGTAAGCGGACAACTTTCTTATCAAGTATGTCAATTGCCGGAATGATGTACATAACTTTTATTATAAGTGAGCAAAATTAAGAAGAATTTTTTCGCCTGCTTTGCCGGATTTTTCAGGATGAAATTGAACACCATAAAAATTATCCTTCATAATAGCAGCCGAAAATTTTATGCCGTATTCAGTTGAGGCAAGTGTAAAGTTAGGATTAAATTCAATATGATAGGAGTGTACATAATAGAAATACTCATTGTCTAACCCTTTAAACAACTCATTCTCTTTCTCAACATGTACTTTATTCCAACCGGTATGAGGTACTTTTAGTTTAAGATCAGGTGAAAAAAGCCGTGTATTTAACGGAATAATATTCATCAGATCTGAATTTCCTTCTTCAGAAAAACGTGTCAGAAGCTGCATTCCAACACATACTCCCAGAACAGGTTTATTTAGTTTTAAAATTTCGGGGATAAGCCCGGTGTCTACTAACTTTTGCATGGCAGCTCCTGCGTGTCCTACGCCCGGAATGATATAACGGTCATGACCCTGAAAATCCTCCGGGCCATGAATCATTTTATAGTTAAGCCCCAGCCGGTCTAACGCAGCAGTTAAAGAAAAGATATTGCCCGCGCCATAATTTATAACGCCAATACTTCCTTCCGGTCCTTTCGGGGAAGCAGCTTTCTGCCGGTTTTCTGTGGTATCCATATCTAAGAAACTGTTTGAAAATGAATTTTTTGCTTCTCAATAAAGCGGTTGGTGGGGACACCAAGTGCGGAAGACCGCCCGTGGCCAGTGTCCCCACCGGCCATTCTTAGTACTAAGTCAATCATTTAAACGCATTTAAACAGCCTTCTAACTAAATAACTCCTTTGGTAGTAGGAAGCTCGGTTCCTGTAACCTGGATAGCCTGTTTTATACATTTTGCAAGCGCTTTAAAACTGGCTTCAATCATGTGGTGCGTGTTTTCACCATCCAGAATGGCTAAATTTAAATTCATACCTGCATGTTCTGAGAATGATTTCATCCAGTGTTCAAACATTTCAGTCGGAAAGTCGCCTACATATTCCCGGTTGAATGAACCCTTGTAAATGAAATATGCTCGATCTGAAAAGTCTATAGCGCATTGAACAAGTGCTTCATCCATAGGAAGAAGGAAGCCATATCTTTCTATCCCTCTTTTGTCGCCAAGGGCTTGTTTAAATGCTTTACCCAATGCAATAGCGCTGTCTTCAATGGTATGATGCTCATCTATTTCCAGATCTCCGTCAACTTTTAGTTCAAGGTCTACGCCCGAGTGTTTGGCTAGCTGATCAAGCATATGGTCATAGAATTTAACACCGGTGTCGATCTTATGATTCCCGTTACCATCCAGATTCAATACCAGCGAAATTTTTGTTTCTTTCGTATTGCGTTCAAACTGAACTATACGGTCTTTTTTTCTTGTTAAATACGCGGTGATTGCGTTCCAGTCAGAAGACGTGAACACTGCCAGGTCATCAGCTGTGTCAGCATATTTTATCGCCTTACAGCCAATGTTAACCGCTAATTGCAGATCCGTAATCCTGTCACCAATGGTATAGGAATTCTCAATATCAAGGGTGTTAGCTGCCAGATATTTAGTCAATAGACCTGTATTTGGCTTCCTGTTCGGGCTGTTCTGTTCAGGGAATGAATCATCGATGAATATCTCAGAAAAGGTTATACCCTCATTCGCAAGAGTAGTAAGCATTTTCTGGTGTGGCTTTTGGAAGTTTTCTTCAGGAAAAGAACTTGTGCCGCGACCATCCTGGTTGGTAACCATTACCAGTTCATAACCAAAATCGACCAGTTTTTT
>DASWTL010000427.1:0-10147 GCA_036402155.1 Sphingobacteriaceae bacterium
CGTCTCATTATCCGCGCTGGATAAAGTGGAATTTACTGCATGGACCCTGTTTGAAAACCCGGGGGTTGCGGCACACCCCGGAGACAAAGGGATGCAGGCTATTGCTGACCTGATATGGGCTGAGGTGGACCGCCTTCTGAAATAGCCATTTCGAAAGGTCTTGCAGTAAGTTCTTTGTTTTAAGTGATTGATCATCCAGTCCCAAGATCTTTTATATCACCAATAAGTAATAAATCAAAGAATATTTGCTTACAACCGATATTCTTAGATATTTGTACATATGGGATCACCAAAGCGGATATATCACATGCTTGAAAGGCTTTTTGCATTAAAAATGCAGGTTGCCGGTATGTTATATGCCCTTCCGGTATCTTTCAACCTGAATCTGGATTATTCCTTTCTTAAAACCAGTAAAGACTTCATTAAGTAATTCCAAACTTGGTTACAAGTTTGGAAAACTCCCGCCTTTCTTTTGGTCTCACGACCAGTAGTAAATAACCTTATTAGCCAACAGTTTTAATAACTGCTGGTGAATATCACATTTAATTCATTATCATGGAAATAACTTGCCCGGAACACGGCGGCGTAATTTATGTACCCGGAAATGCCGCGGATACAACAGAGGGGCCTGTAAAAAGCCTTGTGATTACATGCCCCGTATGCGATGAAGAAGTGCTTATTAACGATGTGCAAAATATCGAAGAAGAAAGTTGATTGAGCAGATAAACAGGGAATAAGGACCTTATCTGAAATAATCAACAGAAGTACTCATTATTAAATAGAAAAACATGGAAACAAATCAAATAATACTTTCCAGAGGGATATACCAGCTGGTAAAGACACATATAAAACAAAACAACCGGTTATCAGAAAGTAACAAAAAGCAATTGGAGACGGAGCTGAAATCAGCAAAAGTAGTTGACAGAAAAAGCTTTCCGGAGGAAATAGTAGGAGTGAACCGAAGTGTTACCGTGCGTGACATGGAGACAGACCAGGAGTTCAAATTTGATCTGGTTGAGCCTGCAAAAGCTAAAATGAAGAACAATAAACTCTCTGTGCTTTCCCCGATAGGACTGGCCCTTGTGGGTTATGGTGTGGGAAGTGAAGTACAATGGGAGATGGCCGATGGTACAAAAAAGTACCGCATAGAGGAAGTCTCAATTCTTAAATAGAATTTTTAGTGCAGGTAAGTAAGGGCTGGCACTAAAATGCCGGCCCTTACTTATTTAAACAAACGCAATTACAACATAACTTAAAAACAAATTATATGAAAACTGAACAATTAATTATTGTACAAAAAGAGATGGAGCTTTTAAAAAAGCATCTTAAAGATTCAAACCTTTCAGACTATAACAAAAAGAAGCTGTTGGAGGAATTAAACTCGGCCAAAGTGGTTAATGAAGAAGAACTGCCTGATGACGCGGTCTGTATTAATTCAACTGTTGAAATTAAAGAAAGCATCACCGGACAGAAATTTACTTTCGAAATTGTGCTGCCCGCAGAGGCCAATATGAAAAAGCATAAGATCTCGGTATTTGCACCGATCGGCATAGCATTACTTGGCTACCGCGTAGGTTCAAAAGTGCAATGGGAAATGCCTGATGGCCTGAAAACGTTTTCTATTTTAAATGTAAACCATAATAAAGAAACCAAACTGAATCATGCGGCCGGGTTTGGATAATGGGATGATCATCCTCAGTGTTCTGCGTCAAAACCCTGCTTGGGAGCGGAACACTGAGGCATCTCTATTTTTTTATTAAGTAAAATCCTACTTAAACAAAATCTCCGTCGACCGAGGCAATATCTCTTCTGAGTTTTCCAAACTATACTTTATTATTTTAAAGTATCCCAACAGGGAAATTCTGTTTTTAATATTATGAACAGAGCTTACAGGATTTACATACACATAATCAACAAATTCTTTGCTTAGTGCGGTTGAGTCGAATTTTAAAGAATAGTTTATATACGATAAGACTTTCTCCTGATTAACTTTAATTGCGGTGAACGCCTTACAATATCTTGCTTTATAGCTCTGGCCAGTATCTTTACCAATACTTAGCATCCTTTCATAGTTGTGTTTGCTTTTTAAAAGGTTTAAGAGGTCAGTCTTAGTATCTGAATTACCTGGTTGTGCATTTATTTTAGTTAAAATGCAAAGCGAAGACACGATTACCAAGAATGTTTTCATTGTATTTACAGTTATTCCAGATTTTAATAATTATAGCGATCAAATTCTTTCCCTGTTTCATCAACCATTACAAAATCGGCATTTTTACCTTTCAGTGTTACCACGATAAAATGGCGTATACTTTCTGATCGGGCCAGGTACCATTCGTTATTTAAAGGACGTGTACCCACTCCCCATGCGCCGTCGCCTATGTAAACAATACCTTTGCCATCCTCAACTTTTTTGCCCTGAAACAGAGGGTAAGTTCGTTTGAAGGTGTGATCATGATTCTCAAATACCACCTTAATACCATGTTTCTCAAACCGGGGCACAAAATTCTCCCTGACCAATGCACTGTTTGCTCCGCTAAAAGCCCTGTGGGAAGGGTAGGCCGGTACATGATAAAATGGAAATATATGCCGGGTTTTTGAAGACCTTGAAGCTAGTGTAGATTCCAGCCACTCCGACTGCTTACCGGCAATAAAATTGGTGTGGTCAGTATCTAAAGCGATAAAACTAAGGTACTTCCTGAAGTCAAGTACGTTATACCCCTGTAGGCCGGGGAAAGAGAAGAATGTATAAAAATACGGTGCAATTTTCTTTCTCCACTCATCGGTATCCTTAAAATCCGGATGGTTTTTGAAGGTGCTTTTTTGTACTTCGTGATTGCCTATGCCTGCAACAATTGGAATTACCCGGTTATTCTTGTCTATCAGGTTCTCCTTTAAAGATTGAAACCACTGCACCCAGCGCCCCGAATTTTCGGGCAGCCCGTTCGCGTAAGCAAAATCTCCGCCTAAAACCAGGAAGTCGGGATTATAGGTAAGCGCCACTTTATTGGTTTTATCCATTAATTCTTTTCCATGCATGGTGTCGCCGCCAGTAATAAAACGCACCGATGTTCTTTTTAAATTTCTAGGCATGGTTCTGAACCTGAAAATTTCGCCGTCTTTGCCCAAACAAAATTCATAGGTATGTGCTGGCTTTAGATCTTTTAGTTTAACACGATGTATGGTACGCTCAGCATAAGGAAATGGAAAACTTACCGCCTTCTGAGTTTCCCAGTCGGTTTTGCCGGATAATCGATAAGCGATCTCCGGTTGATTTAGTGAACTTCCCGGCGTGTGCATATCAATTACCATGGTAGTAGAAGGATCATCGACCCAGGTTAAAAGTAAACCGATTATTTCTGCTGGTTTATTTGCAGCTGATGCTATGAATGATCCGAAAAGAAAAAAGCCGGATGCAACCAGAATTATTTTAAGTTTTTTCATCTTTTTGATGCAGTAATACAAGTGTCTTTTAACAGGTAAATATAAACTTATAGATAGAATGATTTTAGAAAAAGTGGCTGGGGGGTAAAATAATCCATTAACTCTCTTTGTGAGACCTGAATAATTTGCTGGTTTTGAAATGTGCTGATAACCAGTTAGATTAGAGGTTCATTAGGTATCGATCTCTTATAACCAACCAATTAAATTTAAATCAAAACAATAATGGAACAACCACTGGAGTACGAAATTCATGCTAAAGAGAATACTTATTTTATTATCAAGGTAATAGCTGCTATATGTGGTTATCTGTTTATTTTTCAGCTCATACGACTTGCCTTTACAACACGAGAGGCTATAGCATTTCTGCCGCTGCTGATTTACGTTGCATTGATCCTGATTTATTTATTCTTCCGACTTGGTGTGATGATAGGTTACCTGAAGGGAAATGCAGTAAAAGTTTCCAAACATCAGTTTCCTGAGATTTATGAAATTGTTGTCGAACAAAGTAACTTATTAGGACTTAAAACTATTCCGGATGTATACCTTTTGCAGAATGGTGGGATTTTAAATGCCTTTGCTACTCGCTTTTTTGGGTCTGATTATGTAGTCATTTATTCTGATGTGCTGGAAGAAGCATTTGAAGATAATATTGAAACAGTTAGATTCATTATTGGTCATGAGCTAGGCCATGTAAAGCGAAAGCATATGCTTAAATCAATATGGCTATTTCCCTCATTTTTTATTCCGTTCCTAAACTCCGCTTATTCAAGGGCTTGTGAATATACCTGTGATAATATAGGAGCAGCTTTAAGTAATAACGGTGCACGACCAGGACTTTTATTACTTGCTTCTGGTAAAAAGCTGTGGAAAAAAGTAAATACTCAGGCATATATAGATCAGGAGTATTATGAGGGTGGTTTTTGGTTTTGGTTTGCAGAAAAAGTATCTTCTCATCCACGACTAACAAAAAGGATTGGCCGCTTTTGGAATGCCGAAGAAATGAATGCTGAACGGAAGCTGCAGGAGGTGAGTACGGTAATTGCCTGATTGTTCAAGCAGGGTTCCTCTCACAGAGCCCCTGCTTGTACTGAACATCATTAATAGGATATTGACAGAGCCTTCCTTAAGTTTCTCTCATTTGCAATTAAATTACTAAGTGCAAAATGTGCAATATCATTCTTTGATATTTTAAGGGATATTCCTTTTTCGTGTTCGGAAAAACTGTGTTTGTAAACACCCGTTAAAGGTCCGTCGGTAAAAGCTGCAGGCCGTATGATGGTCCAGTCCAGTGAACTTCTCCTTACAAACGCCTCCTGCTGTTCATGATCCTGGTAAGCATCCTTAAGCAACCAGCCAAACATGATATTTTTCCAGATAAAGTTGAGGTTCTTTACACTTTCGCCACAGCCTAATGTAGTTAAACAAATAAATCGTTGTATTCCCATTTCCATCATATTATTCACAATATTTTGAGTGCCCGGAGCTCTTAAGCCCCCACGTTTACCTGCGCCCAGAGCACAAAGTACAATGTCCTGGCCAATGAGAGCTTCTTTTACACATTGAGGATCAAGTACATCCCCCTGATAAAACCGGAGGTTCTTGTCTTCTAAATCACTTAGCGCCTTTGCGTTTCTTCCAAACGCAGTTACCTTAATTTTTTTTTCAAGTGCCTGTTTAACCAGGTGTCTTCCTATTGTGCCTGTTGCACCAAAAATGATCATATTCATAATGGATAAATTTATTATCCAAAATTACTGGCATATCTGTGGCAGGAATTGAACAAACCCGACAAAATGGAATAGCTTATTTTACAAAGTGAGAAGGGGAGTTGCCGGTGTATTGTTTAAATATCCGTATAAAATGTGATTGATCGGCAAACCCCTTATCATAAGCAATCTCGCCTAACTTTAAATATTGTTCCCTGCTAAGCTGCTCCAGCGACGCCTGGAACTGGATGATCTTACAAAATTTTTTCGGAGCAATACCACATTGCATTTTAAACAGACGTTGATACGTTCTTTCTGTTACATGCAGCCGGTCTGTGATCTCCTTAATGCTAATAGTGCCCTGGCTTTCCACTATCAGCCTTATCGATTGTTTTATCAGATTATCTTTGTCGGTAATTGAATTGATCTTCGCAGAAAGAAATTCTGTGATGATGGAAATATAACTGTCAGATGATTTCCCGGAATTTAATCTTTGAATGATTGTAGTTTCTGTAGCGGTTAAATCATAGCAATCTTCATTTAAACTTTGAGCATCAAGACCAAAAAGGCTGTTAAGCGCAAAGGGATATAGCTGAAAGATAACCATTTGAAAGCTGCCTTTTACAACAAGCTCAATAGGGTGCAGTGTTTGCCCATAAATAAATAGAGGCTTCATTAACAGGCCGGAAGGCAAAAGCGTCATATTGTTTCCTGCAGTATGATAGATCATGCCGGGATATCCATCCGCGAAAAAAGGGAGTACGGTACGGTCGTTTTTATGCTCATTATTATAAACCAGGATGCTCCGCACATACCCGGCTATGCTCTCATCAGGAATAATGTTTTTAGCATTCATAGTTTAAAATAAAGGAGTAACACCTCAGATTACCAATGAATCAGTGCACTTTAATTTGTGCCCGAAAGCGCGTTTAGAGCCTCTGGCGTTGAACCCACAAAAACTATCCTTCTGTTCTTATTGCTTTCGTAAATAAAATCCCGGATACTTTTACCGGTATATTTTGAAAAATCACCTACAATAGCCAGGGAAACACGATAATTAGAAAACTTTTGAAGTATTTCTCCTGCAATCCCGTTTTTCAGATCAAAGAAATCGGGTGTAATGTTCTTCTCGTGAATGATAATCTTGTCAAAATCCTGATAATATAAATTACCTAATAGATCCAATCCGTCTTCCGCAGTTTTTATAACTATGTTGTCTGCAGTAATTTCGGCAATTTTTGTGTCGTTGATATTATGGGCCTCTATATTCATTTAGGTGTGCTTGGTATGGGAACGGTTAGTTAAAATTTATTGCCGATAAATTTACGTATTGTCAGGCTGGCAACCCTGAAATATATTTGTAAATATTATTAACTAAATTCTGATTAAAACTTGTATGCAATGCGTGTTTTATATTTTCTTAATCTGGTTATCTCTGCACTGGCACTTTCAACTACCTCTGCTCATGTTCTTGAGTATCCGCAGAAAATTAAATTAGATATTCCCGCGTATACGCTAATTAACAGCAACCTGTATAAATTCTTTGCGCTGGTAGGCGGACTCTATTGCATAGGGGCAATAGTTCTAGCATTAATCCTTGTTTATGTTTCAAGAAAACAAAGAAATATTCTCCGCTGGAACTTGTGGGGTCTCACGTTTCATTTGTTGTGGCTGGTCAGCTGGATATTAATAGTGAATTCTGTAAACAGTCAAATAGTTGACAATCCGGATGCAGCTTATCAGCTTTGGGAGCAGCTTCGTTACCGATGGGAATATGGTCATATAGTTGGTTTTGTATTTCATCTGGGAGCATTTTGCTGTTTAACCATTGGCGCCTTAAATATGGGGCGGGATAGGATTGACCATTAAACCGGCTCAGATCGTGTATGATCTGATCTTTCAAATTACCGGTCGATCTTTTGCAATTTGATGATGGGTTGAGTTTACTTGTATCCGGGTATTAATATGTTTTGTAATAATTTGATTTACAGGATATTGTATCTTATTATGGTTGCATAGACCGGTTTGTTTTTATGGATTTTTATTCTCTTTCCGGACGTGTTTTTGGCAGGGTGTAAAGAGAAAATCAGCTGACAGAAAAAATAAAAAAAAATTGGAATGAATTAGTTTGCGTTTATATTTATCCCAATAAACGCAATATAGTGCACTTGTTTCCATAGGTCTGAAATTTATAATCTTAATTTTATGATAAAAAAAATACTCTTTTTATTGATCATTTTTTCAAATTCGTTACTGGGTTATTCTCAGGACAGCAAGTTGGAATTAAATATAATTCCGGCTCCTAAATCAGTCAATCTAAAAACAGGCAGGTTTCTGATAAACCACAAAACAGGCATCCAGTATGAAACCGATAATGAGAAGCATTTGGCTCAAATGCTTCAGATTTTTATCAAAGAGAGTTATGGCTTTGATTTACGGGTTGTTAAAGGAACCTCGCCAAAAAACGGGTACATTATATTTAGTTCTACCCAATATAAGGGTAATAATGATGAGGGATATACATTAACTATTGCACCGGCAAACATCGTAATATCGGGTAAAAAAGCCGGATTGTTTTATGGTTTGCAATCATTCTTACAGGTTTTACCCAATGAAAATCCGTCATTATTGTATGTGCCGGCTGTTGAAATTGTTGATGAACCTAGGTTTAAATACCGTGGTATGCACCTGGATGTAGCGTTGAACTTTTTCCCTGCAGAGTTTGTGAAAAAGTTCATTGATATGATGGCACAGTATAAGCTTAATTCATTTCACTGGCATTTAACAGAGGACCAGGGCTGGCGTATCCAGATTAAAAAGTATCCTGAGCTTACTAATAAAGGGGCTTGGCGTGCACAAACATTAATTGGAAACCTTCAGAATCCGTTAGGTTATGATGGAATTCCGCATGGGGGTTTTTACACGCAGGATCAAATCAGGGAAGTGGTGGCATATGCCAGTGAGCGACATGTTAATATAATTCCAGAAATTGAGTTGCCGGGACATTGTACAGCGGCCCTGGCAGCGTATCCGTTCCTGGCTTGTGAGAATAACCCCGGGCCTTTCAAGGTAACTGAAGGTTGGGGGATATATGACGAAGTGTTTTGTGCCGGTAAAGAATCTACTTTTGAGTTTCTTGAAGATGTATTTACAGAGGTTATAGATTTGTTTCCGGGTAAATACATTCATATAGGTGGTGATGAGGCCCGTAAGAAGAGATGGAAGGCCTGCGGGCTTTGCCAGAAGCGGATGAAAGATAATGGCCTTAAGACAGAAACCCAATTGCAGAGCTATTTTGTTCAACGCGTTGAAAAGTTTATCAATTCCAAAGGACGGTCAATTATTGGATGGGATGAAATCCTGGAAGGTGGACTAGCGCCGAACGCAACAGTTATGTCATGGAGGGGAGAGGTAGGTGGAATTTCTGCTGCCAAATTAGGTCATGATGTGGTTATGGCGCCATCACCTTATGTGTATTTTGATTTCGCACAGGGAAAAAATGAACAGGAACCACTTTCAATTGGAAATTATACCCCGTTAGAAAAAGTTTATTCATATGATCCGGTTCCACAGGCACTTACAGAAGCTCAACAAAAACATATTATTGGCGTAGAAGCCTGCGTATGGACAGAGTATATTAAAACTCCTGCCAAGGTTGAATATATGATATTTCCCAGGATGCTTGCCTTGTCAGAAATTTCCTGGTCGCCGGCTAACACCAAAGATTATAAGAACTTTAGTGAAGAGCGTTTGCCGGTGCATCTGGGTAGACTTGATAAAGCCGGAATAGTGTATGCTGTACCTGGACCCATTGGTATAAAAAATAGTGGTTCCTCATTCTATCATGGAATAAATGGCCCGCTTTTTAACATATCACTTAAACCATCGGTTCACGGCGCTAAAATTTATTATACCCTGGATGATATTGATCCGCGTGAAACTGACCTGGTATACGAAAATCCTATAGTAATAAAAGTTCCTGAAGGTGATAAACGCATTTTAAAAACCATCGTTATCACCCCATCGGGTAAGCGAAGTGCAGTTACCAGGACCGTATTCGTAAACAGCCAGGTAAATAAACCCTAATTCATTAACTGATTTTTTGAGAGATCGGGGTATGACGGGAACCGGTCTCTCAACTATTAGACTAGTTAATGATTATGGGGTGTTAATCTGTACGTTATAGGCACCTTTCTAAATATTATACCCCCCGTAAATTTGATAAGTTATTAAGTTTTTGTTAGATTGGGATTACAAACAGCTGCAGTTAAGTAAAATATGGCATTGGTGAATGAGGATATTTTATTAAAAAAAGTCTCAGAGAATGATTTAAAAGCCTTTTCTGATCTTTTTAACTGTTACTCAAGCGCTGTTTATCAATTCATCTATAAATTCGTTAAGTCTCCGGAATTGTCAGATGATCTATCGCAGGAAGTTTTTATTAAAATATGGGAGAATCGTAAAAACTTAGCAGAAGTAAAAGCCTTTAGATCATATGTCTTTACGCTTGCAAAGAACCATACATTAAACTTTCTTAAAAGAGCATCCCGCGAAGATGCAGCTAAGTCCGAAATTTTGCGGAATTATACCTATGATTCAAATCCCGTAGAAGATGCCTTGCTTAACCGTGAATACTTTAAATACCTGGAAGGGTTGCTTCTGATGCTGACTCCTCAAAGCCGCGAAGTTTTTAAGTTATGCAGGCAACAAAATATGAGTTATGATGAAGTCGCCGGGCTTCTGGGCATCTCCCGCAATGCAGTTAAAAAGCACATGGTACGATCGATGAAAACTTTCCGTGATACACTTGAGAATGATTTGGGGATATCATTTACTGTATTTGTGATCATCTTTTATTTCCTCCGCTGATCTTCACCTTAAAAAAATAATGCAGGAGGGGTACCCTCTTTTAGTTTGAGATTGTCTGGTATGATATAAAGGCATCCCATGGACGAAACTCAGTTTAAAGATTATTTGCTTCAACGGTATTTAAAAAACCA
>DASWTL010000428.1:0-16521 GCA_036402155.1 Sphingobacteriaceae bacterium
TGCTGAACCACCGTACTCTGCCTGTAATTCTACAGGTTTGGTAACACCCTTCATAGTAAGATCACCTACTAATTTATAATCATCATCACTTGTTTTGGTAAAGGAGGTTGATTTGAACTTAATTTCAGGATAGGTGTCTGCTTCGAAGAAATCCGCAGATTTCAGGTGTGAATCCCGCTGTTCCTGATTCGTATCAACACTGTTTACATCAAGCGTAAAGTGGATCGTTGCATTTTCAAAATCATTTCCTGCAGTGATTGCTTCTCCGCTAAATGTCTTAAAAGCACCTGTTACGGTTGAAATTACCAGATGTTTTACTTTGAATTGTACTTCTGAGTGCATTGGGTCTACTACCCATTTTGTTGTTGACATAATTTTAAATTTTATTTATTAATGATTAACTATTATTTTATTTATAACTATAATATTTAATATAACACTGTTAACTTTTGAGCGAAAAAAAAGGTCACTCCATTAAAGACTTAATAAATCCGGATATTGCATCTTTCAGGATCAGCTTTTTGGATGGATCCGGTTTGCCTTCTTTTTCAATCATCTGTATAGAAACCAATCCATGAAGGATAGACCAGTACGTATGGTACTTTAAAAAATGGTCTGCGTCGGGGTTTTTGCTAACCGCAATGGCTTCCTCAATAGATGAAATCATAATTACCGTCAGCGCTTTCATTTCAGCAACCTGGTTTACCCTGTCGCAAGCCGGAATTCCCAACCCGAACATTAACTGATAATACTCTTTGTGATCAAAAGCAAAGTCCCAATACGTATTAGCCATTGCTTCCAGTTGTTTGCAGGGTTCTTTGTACTTATTGCGTGTGGCAGCCATTTTGTTGGCCAGTTTTTGAAAACCTTCTTTTGTAAATTCTAAAAGGATAGCCTCTTTATTTTCAAAATGATTGTATATAACAGGAATACTATATTCTATGGCATCAGCAATTTTACGTATAGACAGGGATTGCCATCCTTCTTCTTTTACCATTTTCCAGGCTGAAGAAAGTATCGCTGACCTCACTTCCTCTTTTTGTCGCAAACGGCGTTCTGCAATTCCCATTTCTGTATGTTAAAATAACAGTGTTAGCAAATATAACAACAGTTATTTAATTTAAATATCGGTGGATTGTATTTTTACACAATAGATACAATTCGTTAACGTACCCGGTATTACTACGAACCGCTGCCACTGAATTTATTTAACCGCAGGTTTAACGAAATCATAAAGTAGCGGCCTAACCGGTTTACCTGGCGGTCTACAATGATGTTGTCAAATACATCGCGCGATATACCAGTATTCTGATTAAGAAGGTCAAAGGCCTGTAACCTGATTGATGCCATATCTCCTTTTAAGAAACGGTATTGGGTATATAAGTGAAGTATTGCAGGATTTTTAATTGAAGAATTATCAAAACCGCTATTAATTGTTTTTGTAAAATCGTACCCCAGTGTTAAATCTTTGAAAAAATAAGTTCTTCCCTCGATTTCAAATTGCAGGCGGTTAGTTCGTCGATCTTCAAATGATTGCTGTGAATAGCGTGTTTTATTGATGGCGTAAGATGTCTCTAATTCCAGGTCAATGATGTCCTTGATATCAATTTCAAATTCTAATTCCTGTCTTACAACAAAATTTTCAGCAACATTCCTGTTATTGTCAATAAAAGCAACGTTGTTATTTAATGAGCCATTACCCCTCCAGGTTAATGTATATTTCCGATCTGAAAAAGGAATAGAGTAGGAGTAATTTCCATTCAGATTATAAAAGCCATCTGTATTGGTATAACTGGTTAATTGATTATTTGTATTCGGAATTAGTGTTTTGGTGGTAACAATCTTATTTTGTGTATTACTGTAAGAGAGATTGGCAAATAAGGTATGCCCCATATTCCAGTCAGATTGATTGTATCCTAAATTCAATGAATGCGTAAATTCAGGGTTTAAATCAGGGTTTCCTGTTACCAGGTTCTGCAAATTGGAATTATCTGTTAATGGCTGCAACTGGCTGAAAGAAGGCTGGTTATTTCTGCCATTATAATTCATTGTAAAGGCTTTCTGCTTTGTAAACCGGTAAATAAATCGTGCTGAAGGTATCCAGTTTAATGTTCTGTTTTTCGTATTTATATTTTTACTGATATTCTGGCCTTCCAGCAGTGCCGGTTGGGCATTAAAACCAAGAGTGTAATTGTATTTTTCGTGCTGATACCTGTAATTTACTCCAATACGATTAGTTGTGAACTGGTATTCATATTCATTACTGAGATTAGGATTTGGAACACTGATGCCGTTTTCAATATCGCGGGTATCACGGGATGACCTTGTTTCGGAACGGCTGGTAAAATATATTACCTGTATGAAAGAACGTTTTGCCAGTGGTTCCATGTACGAAAGGTACATCCACGAGCGGAGAATATCATTTTTATTATCTGTAAACTGATTCTGATACCTGACCGAATCTGCACCTGCTTTTGTGATCTTGTAATCATTCTGGGTGCTATTATCGCTCTCACCCCTTGAATAGGTTACATTCCCGTTAAAAGTTATATTACGTCCTCTTTTATGAAACTTGTGATTATAAAATAAGGATGATCCAGTATTAAATGAAGCAGAGTTATTTAATGAGTGATTATCTCTGATAGTATTAATATCGGGCTGTGAGATATCGAAAAGTCCCTGATAGACTCTGTCGGCAGAATTATATGATAGATTTGGAGAGATCTTAAAATAGTTCAGGGTATCCATTTTATATTCCAGATTTCCTGAAAAATTATGGCTGCTGGTTAAACTTGAATTGTTACTGGTGGAATTTTCGAGCCTGGTAAAATCCTGCAGAAAATTCTGGGTGAATGCAGAGGCAAGGGTGTTATTGTCACGCTTTGAAAAGCTGTAACCACCATCTGCCGAAAGTTTTTTATTCCATTCATTTCGATAATTTACGCCTGCAGATGAAGTGTTAGTGATACCATCGCTGGTGACACCACGCATATTGGCATTATTTACTGTACCATCAAAAGAGATCTGTCGTTCACCTTTAAATGTATTCGCTCTCAGGTAGGTACTATAACGATCAACAGTCCCCATCCCGGCACCTGCACGTGCAAAATAGCCTCTTTTCTTATCTTCCTGTATGTTAATATTTAAAACCTTCTCCGGATCTCCCGTTTTAACACCTGTTAGTTTTGCCTGATCTCCATAGTCATCAATAAACTGCAGGTTTTTTATAATATCAGCAGGTAGGTTCTGAATAGCAGTGGCTACATCTGTTCCAAAGAAATCTTTACCATTTACACGCACTTTGGTAATTGCCTGCCCCTGGCTGGTAACATTTCCATCTTTATCAACCGTAACACCCGGAAGTTTTTTCAATACTTCTTCTACTGCATCGCCTTCCCTAACCGGAAAGGAAGCAGCATTATATGCGACTGTATCTTCTGAAATCTTTACCGCTGTAACAGCAGTAACCACCACCTCATTTAATGTGTTGGTTGATACTTTTAATTTTATCGGCGGAATAATAAGTGTCTGGCCTTCTGCTTTATATTTTTTAATAAATGTCTGAAATCCCAGAAATGCCGCTGAAAGAGTAAACTCAGCATTTTTTACATTGTTAATAGTAAATGCTCCATTTAAATCCGTACCAGCAGCTAAGCTATCCTGTGGTGAAATGATCTTTACCAGCGCTCCAGGCAAGGGGAGCCCTGTTGAATCCTGGACTATTCCTTTAATAATGTGGCTTTGTGCAATGGAAGCCTGGGATGTAAATAAAATTAAAATCGTTGCGGCAGATACTTTTAAAATATAGTTTTTTGTTTTCAATAGGAAAATAGGGATCATACAAATAGAAAGTTGAAAGGGCTCAAAGATAAAAATTTGATTACAGGAATTAGGTTCAGCGGTATTTATCAGTTTAAAAGAACACATACAATGCAATTACTGCGTATTCTGCGCAGAATATTCGCCAACCTGTGTTAACCTTGTTTCATTTTAGTTTTGATTTAGACTGAAATTGTGTGGTATAGTTTAATTTTTATTGCATTTTTACTGTAGGAAATTCAACTGCGGCAAAATGTTGGCGTTGAATAGTAAATTATTTATTATATGACTACAAGAAGATCATTTATTCAACAGGCAGGGTTAATAACTGCCGGCATATTAGTAAACCCTGCCAACTTATTAAGCAAGCCAAATAAAAGGGTTGGTATACAGCTATATTCTCTTAGAAATCAATTGGTTAAAGATTTAAAAGGTACTTTATCCAAAGTAGCAGATATTGGTTTTTGTGAAGTTGAAACGTACGGTTATACAAAGGCAGCCGGCTTTTGGGGATTAAACATTAAAGAATTTAATGAATTATTAAAGCAGCTGAATCTGAAATCTCCAAGTGGTCATTATGATTTTAACTCGTATTTTCTTGATGGAAAAGAGGATGATTTAAAATCGTATATTGAGGCAGCGCATGAAACTGGCCAAAAATATGTTACGGTACCTAATTTGAGCGGTAGATTGAGAGGGAGCCTTGATGGCTTTAAGATCGTTGCAGAAAAATTAAACAAAGCATCTGAACTTACTAAAAAAGCAGGTCTGCAGCTGGCATATCACAATCATGCGTTTGAGTTTGAAGATTTTAATGGAAAAACCGGTTATGATGTGTTGTTAAGTCAAACCAGTCCGGAAAATTTAAAATTTGAGCTCGACATTTATTGGGCTGTAAGAGGAGGGAAAGACCCGATCACCTTATTTAAACAGAATCCTGGCCGGTTCCATATGTGGCATGTGAAAGACATGAGTAAAAATGATACTTCGTTTACCGAGGTAGGCACCGGACGCATAAACTATACAAAGATTTTTTCTGAAGCTAAACTCGCAGGCGTTAAGCATTATTTTGTTGAACAGGATGTGATAAAGATAGATCCATTTGAGAGTATTAAACAAAGCCACCGGTATATAAAAAATACCCTGCTTTAAGGTAAATGTAAGCTTTGATTCTCGGTGTATTTATTAAATTTTTAGTAATGCAAACAATTAAAAATAATTTAAGATTACTTCTGGTGCTATGTATCTCAGTTCATACAGTTGAAAGTTACGCTCAAAAATCGGCTGACTCAGATATACTTTATACAGGTACCTTTTCAACCCGGGGAAGTAAGGGAATATATGTTTTTAATTTTGATCGCAAGTCCGGAAAGCTAACCGAAATACAAACAGTAGAATCAGGAACCTCTCCTTCATTTATGGATTTTAGTCCGGATAAGAAATACCTGTATTCCATAAACGGCGACCGCGAAGGCCTGGTGGTAGCTTATAAAATTAACCCTGAAAACGGGTTTTTAACGAAAATAAATGAACAGTCGTCAAAAGGCGGGCCGGCGCACGTAAGTGTTGATCCCAAAGGGCGGTTTGTTTACATATCTAATTATGGAGGTGGAACTCTTAATGTTTTTCCACTAAATAAGGATGGAAGCCTGGCCAGCGCATCCGAAATTATCAAATATGAGGGCAGCGGACCTAACCTGCAACGCCAGAAGGCTCCACATACACATTCTGCAGTCCCTTCTAAAGATGGAAAGTTTTTGTATGTTTCTGATTTGGGAACAGATAAGATCATGATCTACCATGTGAAGAAAAATGGGAGACTTCAACCTGCCAATACTCCGTTTTTCACGAGTACTCCCGGAGCAGGTCCACGGCATTTTACCTTTCATCCGTCAGGAAAATTTGCGTTTTCTGTAAACGAGTTAACTTCTACAATCACATCTCTGCTGGTTAACAGGTCTACAGGCGCCTTAACCAGTATAGAAGAGATAAATATGTTTCCTGAGGATTTTAAAGGAACTACGTATGCGGCCGATGTTCATGTTTCACCTGATGGAAAGTTTGTGTATGCCTCAAACCGGGGGCACGATAGCCTTGTAATTTTTGCCATTGATCAGACTACAGGTAAATTAACACTGGTAGGGCATGAAAGTACCGGTGGAAAGTATCCAAGAAACTTTATGATAGATTCTAAGGGCGAATTTGTATTGGCAGCGAACCAAAATTCAGATAATATACTGATTTTCAAACGTGATAAATCAACCGGAAAACTTACCAGAATAGGCGAGTATAATGTTCCTGCTCCGGTATGCATTCAACAACTTTAGTGAAGATCAGCCTTACTATGTAGGAAGAAATTTGCGAATCCGGATTACACTTCACTGGAAGGTATTTTTTGGTCACTCGCCGTAAAGAATGTAGCTCTTAATTTTTCTTCATCTGATCATATCTAAGCAAAGCTTCCAGATAATAGTAATCTGCGTAAATTAATGGTACATCTACTTCGCTTTTCGCCGGCTTGCTACCTACAGAATGCTTTAATAAAAAGTTGTGGTTCTTGCCTAATTCTGCACGATAAACAGGTGATGAAAGGCTTTCAAGCATTTTTTCTGATGCTTTAAAATATTTTTTCTTCCTTTTCTTATCCGTATAGGTTGACAGTTCAAGCAGTGCTGATGATGCTATTGCACCGGCTGAGGCATCCCGATCTTCATTTGGGATAGCGGGTGCATTGAAATCCCAATAAGGAATTTTGTCCTCCGGCAAATTTGGATGATTTAAATAAAAGTCCGCAATCCTGACAGCTTGTTCTAAATATTTTTTGTCCCTTGTTTCGCGATACATTACAGTAAAACCGTAAAGTCCCCATGCCTGCCCTCTAGCCCATGCAGATTCATCAGCAGCGCCCTGATGCGTTCTGCGATCGAGAACTTTACCATCTTTAGCATAAGCAACAACATGGTAACTGCTGTTGTCAGCGCGGAAATGGTTTTTTATTGTGTTATCGGCGTGTGTAACAGCCAGATTGTAAAAGTCTTTATTTCCAGATGCTTTGCTCGCCCAGAATAAAAATTCCAGGTTCATCATGTTATCAATGATTACCGGGTAATCATATTTCTTGAATTTATTCCATGACTTAATTACACCAACATTCGGATCAAACCGTGTTGATAATGATTTTGCCCCCTGGAGCATGATTTTTTTGTAAAGTGGGTTTTGAGTGAGCCGGTAACCATTGCCAAAAGGGCAATATAGCATAAAGCCCAGATCATGAGTGCCGGTATTATACTGTTCTTTCTGTACTGCCATGGTCCATAAATCAGCGGCATCCTTCCATTTTTGATCTTTTGAATATTCATATAAGTACCAAAGTGAACCACCAAAAAATCCGCTGCACCACCAGCTTGTGGGCATATCTCTCAATTTCCCATCAGGCAGAACAGATTGTGGAGTTTTATCTGTGTCAGGATGTGTTTCGAGCATTAAAGCGTATTGTTGTTCGGCTAATGCAATTTGTTTTTTTACATCAATTTTTGGCTGAGCAATTAAATTGAATGACAACAGAATGAGGACAATAAGGGATGTATGTCTTATGATATTGGTGTTCATGGTATTTCTCATTATCAAATAGTTATTACAGAATAATTTTAACATCAGTAAACTTGTAAATATTTTTTAATGATTTCTTATTGCGTACGCTTTTTATTTACGAAAAGGATTTCGTGAGATTAATTAAAGACGATGTTAAAGTGTGATTCTAACTTCTTTAATATTTATTTTCCTATTTCCACTATTCTGGCATACATCTTCCGGAAGGTGTTCCATGGCGTATTTTCTCCCGCGGCTTCATCCACTGTTCTGCCATAAAAGCCATTAAAAAATGTGGCAGGGTCTGACCAAACGGTATGCATCATTCCCTGGTAAAATCCTTTTTGTTGTGGGGTTGCATATTTTCTGAACCTGATCATATCATCTATCTGTATCAGGGCAACATCAGGTTTTCTCCAGGGGCAGGTGATTACATTTAGTCCTTTCATTGCAAAATATACCGCAGTAGGATCGGGCCTTTCATAATGCCAGTCACATATCACTACATCTTTTGGAATTAAGTCAACTGCCTTGTAAGTAGAATTGTAGCTTCCTTCCCATCTTCCAACACCACTGGTTTTACCGTCAATAAGTCTGTCTCCCCATATCCACAACCTTCTGTTCTTCCTTGCTAAATGATCACGTATGGTACGTACTTCATTGGCAAATAACTCTGCTTTGTCTCTTCCTGAACAACGCGGACATTGATCACTGCCGATATTAAATACCTCGTCCATTCCTCCATGAAAAGTGTCAGATTCAAAAACTTCACATACTTCATCAATAAGATTGAATAGGATCTTATGTAAATCAGGCTGAAGCGGACAATAGCCTTTGAGATATTGTCCGGTGGTACGATATTTTTCGAAAGCTGTTTCCATTTTATCTGCCGGAGTTTCATCAAACTGCGGATATACCCGTAACAGCGTATTTACCTTAGTTCTGCCAGACTGATGCCCTAATAGATTAATATGGGGGATAAGTTTTATATTATATTTCCTGCAAACTTTAACAATCTCTTTGGCTTGTCTTTTATTTAGCACTATGCTATCTCTCAATTCTGGCTGGCTATGATATTTATACCTGTAATCCACTCTTAGTAATAAGGTATTCACATGTCTCGGTGCTAATTCCCTTTCAATAAAAGTTAAAAATTCATCAAGATTGTCAGGTTTGGGGGCGGCAATAGAAAAGCCTCTTACCGGCATCAGACTATCCAGTTTTGTTTGAGCCGGAACGGTGAATTGAATTAACTGTAAACTGAGAATAATTGTAAGGCTTTTTAAAATGTTCATAATTGGTGATTAGATGGCCATTCAAAATCAGGAGGAAGGTTTTGTTTCTATTGCTGATATTAAAGTTAATATTAAATGCTTACATCTAAACTAATATTGGTAGTTGCAACAAGGGTTCAGCTATCTGGTTCTCAATAAGTTGAGATTTGGTAATTCGTAATTAACTGGAAATTATGATCGTGTTTAAATTAAGGTTTGCTTTATAAACAAATTGAAATGTAAATTTATGCGTGGTAACACATCCTTTTTTAATGCCAGAATTGGATTTAAGGCCTTGATTCTGTTAATGATATCCACACAATTAAGCCGGTACTTCGTATAATAACTGGTTATTATATAAATTAAATTGCAGTACACTCATGACCAAGTATTTTATTCATGATGGTAATAAGGAACTCGGACCTTTTACTTTAATTGAACTTACCTCTCAAAATATAAATGCCCAAACCCCTGTATGGCATAAAGGGTTAAGCGGTTGGACTAAAGCAAGTGATCTGGACGAATTACAGCCCTTATTGGCTTCAAAAGACTCACCGCCGATTTTTAAGAAGCAAGAATCAGGCTTTCCCCCATTTACCAGAGCCTGGGGAAAAGGATCAAAAGGAATACCGGTTGGATACATTATATCAGGTCTGATTTTAATTTCAGGTATTCTGTTCTGGTATATTTTAACCCGTGATAATGGTTTGAGCATCCAATCAGATAAGGATAACGAGACCCGTATAGATAGCTCGAAATTAAAGACTGAACAGGCTGATCAGCAGCGTATTATCGCTGAAGTAGCTGCAAAAAATGCTAATTACAGAAATAATTGGAACCGTTACATTTGGGTTAAGAATGATGATTATAAACATGGGCTGCTTGGAGGTATTTATGGTTTGGAGGTGATAATTGTTAATGAAACAGAGTATAAATTGGATGAAATCGTTGTGTTAGTTCAATATATTAAAGAAAATGGCCGGATACATAAAACTGAGCCAGTTACCATTTATAATGTGCCTGCCCGCGGTGAAGCGTCTGTGCCTGCGCCAGACAGTAATAGAGGAACCTCAATAAAAATGGCGATTAACGCGATAAGTTCCAGAAAAATGAATTTTTGCTACTCCAGCGATATTGATGTCAGGAGTAGTGATGATCCTTACCGGTGTATTATTAATTAAACAGTACTGCTTTTCACGCTGTTCCCACAATTTTTAAAGCTATTTTTAATGAATGAAGAACTACTTCGGTTAAAGCAACTTTTAAATGGCCTGGGGCCATTATCAGATGATGATTGGATTGCTTTTTCTTTGATTTGGGAACCTTTCAGCGCAAAAAGAAAAGAGCTGATAACTGTTGCAGGAGACACTGAAAAGTATCTTTACTTTGTTGTTGAGGGAGTACAGCGGGTTTATTATTTTGATGAACAGGGGAGAGAGGCCACTATTGTATTTACTTATGCGCCATCTTTTGGCGGGGTGATCGATTCGCTGTTATTGCAACAACCTTCAAAATATTTCTATGAAACCTTAACTACTTCAATATTTCTTAAAACCACATTTACAGAATTGAACTTGCTGCTCAGCACTCGTCCGGCATTAGAAGCTCTTGTATTTAAAGGTGTTGTGCAGGTTCTTTCCGGCGTTTTAGAGCGGGTGACTGAGTTGCAATGTTTTACGTCTGAAGAGAAATTTCGAAGGCTGCTTTTCAGAAGTCCGCATATCTTACAACTGGTTCCGCATAAATATCTGGCCAACTATATTGGAATTGATGCTACCAATTTCAGTAAGCTGATAAATAGAATAAAATTATAAATCTTGGTAATTACCAACATCGGGGCAACTGAAGCATGATATCTTTGTCATCAAATTACTAGAAATGAATGCTTCAACAAAAATTGATCTGCTGGATCATTTAAATTCCAGAGTTCAAAGACATCTGGATATAGCCGTATCAAAATTTCAAAATCTGGATGAGAGTACACTTTTGAAACCGTCATCAACTGGTGGATGGAGTATTGCACAATGTCTTGATCATCTGAACTCATACGGTGATTTTTATCTCCCTGAGATAAAAGAGGCTATAAAATCAACTCAAGGATCGCCACAGGGCGAGTTTAGAAGTGGTTGGCTTGGAGGCTATTTTGCTAAAATGATGGAGCCCTCTGCTAAAAAGTATAAAGCATTAAAAGGTCATATACCGCATAGTAATCTTGATGCGCACGCCGTTATTGCAAAATTTATAAGCCAGCAGGAAGATTTATTAAAGTATTTGCAATTGGCTGTTCTTGCTGATTTGGATATCCGGGTTCCAATCTCTATTTCGAATTTAATCAAACTTAAACTGGGAGACGTACTTAAGTTTCTGATTGCACACAATGAGCGGCACATACAGCAGGCATTAAGAAACATACAGTAAACTGATCGTACAATTCACATCCTGAGAAACCCATATCCTGCTATTCAGATTTTTTTTGGGCACATGTAACCTTTTAACTTCTATTAGTCTAAAAAAGAAAAACACATAAAATGATTAAACCTTTATTGTGGTCGATAGTAATGATCACCCTTGTTTCATGTAAAAAAGAAAAAATCCCAAATGATGTAATCCAGGCTCCGCCAGCATTAATCTCCAGCTTTTCCAGAACCTTCTTTTATTCAGCAGATAACAGTTCTGTGATGAAAACGTATTCTCTGGCAGATATTAATTCAACTGCGAAAATTGCTGACAATAAAAGTCTTGTAATAGACTTTGATACCTCATATCCTAATGGAAACGATAATGCGACGCTTATTATTCCTGAGATTAACATAAAACCAGGTTATATCGGAGAGTATTTAATTCCGCTTAATTCAACGGAGACTAAAGTCTTCTACCAATACAAACTTACATCAACTTCATCCAATAAACTTTTGCCTTCCGCTGCTTCAGGTACATTGAAAATAACCGGTTATGATAGTCGATTCAAAACTATAAAGGGTGAGTTCATATTTACCATTACTACAATAAGCGATCCGGTATCAGCTGCAATAAACAACTTTCGGCAGACTACAATAATGGCGGGTGGGAGCTTTGAGAATCTGGTAATTAAGTAGGTATTGCTCATGTTCGGCCTGCAGTTATCTGAAGGCTTATGACAGCTTTACTTAAAGTGTCTTCTTTTATTTGTGGTGAAAATCCGACTGATTTTTCCTCATAAATTTTATTTTAAGGGCCAGACTGGTAAATTAGCGAAAAAGCACAAAAACCTATGAATCTAAGAACATCATTTAATTTTTTTAAATGGATTTTTACACTTTCCATATTCCTGATAACGTTTGGTTGCAAGACTACATCTTATACCAGCAGTCCGTCTTATGGAGTCGAAAAAGGCGATGATTATTTCTCCATAGCAGTACTTCCTGATACCCAATATTATACAGTTCTGCGAAATGGAGGCACCATGGAGATGTTTTATGATCAGATTCAGTGGATACGTGATAACAGGAAGAAAGAAAATATTGAATATGTAATTCATTTAGGTGATATAACTGATCATGATACTCCGGTAGAATGGGAGCGGGCGAAATCTGCTCTCTACAGATTAGATGATGATCATATTCCTTATGGTTTAGCTGTGGGTAATCATGATGAAACTCCAAACGGTTATCCATCAGAGGGGAGTCCCGGTACTAACTATACAAAATATTTTGGGAGAAGTCATTTTAAAGAACGGTCCTGGTTTGGTGGTGCAATGGGAAGTACTGAAAATATTGATAATCATTTTGATCTGTTTACTGCTAAAGGCATCAAATTTATTGCCTTATATTTTGTGTTTAACGAGCCTTCATATAAGGGATATAATCCTAGATATGAAAAACAGGTGATGGCCTGGGCTGACAGTGTTTTAACAGCGAATAGCGACCGAAAAGCAATTCTGGTAACTCATAGTATGCTCGGCAGACCAAAAGGTAGCAATTGTGATACCACACCGGGTCAGGGCAACCGCGACGTTCAGGCTAACTTTACAAAACAGGGGCAGATTATATATGATATGGCCAAACATCATGATAATGTATTTCTGATGCTTGGTGGCCATGTTGGCGGTGAAGGATTTAGAAAGGATAATTATAATGGGAATATCATAAAGACTTACCTTACTGATTATCAGTTCAGGCAAAATGCACCTTATGGTGGCATAAAGGACAGGAATGGTGGTAACGGCACTATGCGTTTAATGAAATTTAACAAAACGAAGCAATCCATTAGTGTAACTACTTTTGCTCCGCGTGCCAATGGCCAATTGATTAAAGAAGAAGATGAGGACAGTCAGTTTACTGAGCCGATGTTTAAATAAATTAATAAATTCTGCGGATAGTCATACCGGCCAGGGATAGTTTTCCATCCAGGTTCCTCTTCATTAATATGCCAGTAAGCGTCCGCAGGATATGATGCCAATCCATGCCATAATTGAAATAACCGCTGATATCTTCGCTGGAAGAGGTAATTCATATAGGTCTTCTGATTGATTCTGAACTTTAAATATAAACTTGTGAAATACAAGTACGTTCAGCGCCGCCAATACCAGCAGTGTCATTTTTAGCCAGAAAGTTGGATCGACTCCTAATGTGATGGCATTGGTACTGAATAATAAAATTCCGGATGGAATTATTAGCAATAAGCCACGTCGTGACCATGGTAATAAATGTTCTGCCAAGGATGCTACTGGTAAGTTTTTAGAAAAGCCCAATAACCGCAGGTCGAACATAAACGCTGATCCAACAAGAATGACAATTCCGGTTAAATGAACAATTTCCAACGCGGGATAAAGCCATAATGATTGACGAATGTTTTCTGCCCAGGTTGAATTTTCAAGCCAGGAGAAGAACTGGGATAGTAAATTCGCCACAGTTATCGGAGCTCGAATTTTTTTCCATCAACAAAAATCCGTTCAGCCCGCATTTCTGTTTTAATGGTTTTGTGTGGATATGCGATTATTCTAACGGGTGTCCCCTGCTTAAGCATATCAGCAAAAAGGCCGCGATCCGTCATGCGACTAGTAGGAGCGAGGTAAACCGTCCATAATTTCCCATTGTATTTTACTTCCAGAAGGGAGTGTGGATTCTCATAAACCGATTGCTCAATAGTAGTTTTAAAATCAAGCACCTTTTTCTGATTGTAATTAGCCCAGCCGTGATGAAAGAATGAAAATGAAATGCACAGTAAACATATAACAACCAGGAAAATGTTTTTTAGGTAATTCATGGCAGTGTAGATTTAATGTAATTAAATTACTGAAAATATTGATTTTTAGAAAGCCGATCTGCCTAAAATTTCATGGCACTTGCTTAAATATCTTCAGCTATTAAATAACGATTCAGTAATGAATAAGTTTTCACCGCAGCGCACCTGGGCAGTATTTTAGCGATCCGGCCTGATTTCAGGATCAGTTTAATAAAGGGGTATATAGAATGAAGAAGGTATATAGATTTTTAGGAATGAATAGCATTCATTTCATACCACATTGATGCTGCTCCGATTATACTTGCTTCTTCACCCAGGACTGCTCGTAATATGGGAATTTTAATTCCATTCAACTTCATGGTTTTTACTGTATTATCAAAGAAAAAGCGATTGCTAGTCTCCAGGTGGCCACCAACAACCACAACTTCCGGGTTAATATTGCTTTGATCAATAAAGGAAATTAAAAACTGTGATAGATTTTGCGAAAACTCATCAAATACCTGTAATACTACCGGTTCTTTTGCTGCCAGCTGGTTTAATTCCATCATGCTGTTTATAGTATTGCCCGAAAGGGAAGCGTATCGATTTAAAAGCCATCTTACTGAAATATAATCCTCTGCTATAGAATCAAGATAAGGCATGCTATACATCTGAGCGTTCTCAACCACCCTGTTATAATATTTTGCGGCTCCCAATCCTATGCCTAATGTCACTCCAAGCGACCTGCTAAATCCTCTGCCTGCCCCGCCAAAAATCTCTCCCTGCAAAAAACTGGCTGAATCGCTTGCCATCCGAATAGAAGATTTGTCAATTTCTAATTGCGCTGACAGCAGCTCTTTTAAATTGCGCCCATAAAGACCTGCATATCTTCCTCCATTTATTCTTTTTAATAAAATACCGCTTTCGTAATTGTAAACGCCAGGGATGGCTATCCCAATTTTTGTGATCTCAGTTTTTGTAATTTGAGATACTTCTCTCATTACTTTTGTCCATGCAGATGTTATTTCTTCAGCAGAATCGCTGTTGTTTACCCTTTTACGTTGCAATGACCCTCTGATAACTTTCCTGGTTCCAAAGTCAACAAGGCCTACTGAAATGTGAGAATCTTGTATAGATACGCCTACTATTTGATCATCCATCTGAAATAAAAATTAACCTGATACCGTAGATTATTATACGGCAAAAATGAAAAAAGATTACGTTTTTTCTTCGTCCAATAATCATTAATCATTTGTTTCTTCATCTTCTTTCGGGTTAAGATCTTTTTTAACAGTGGATTTACGAATATTGAGTTCCGTTTCTAATATAAGGGTTTCAAAGTCATAAACAGGAAATTTACTTTCTATCAGTTCGATTAGTTTAGTAGCAGCCAGTTGTCCCATCTCGAAAGCGGGTTGAGTAATTGATGTTAAAGAAGGATTCAGTACTTCGGCTAAAGCGGTATTTGTAAACCCAATTAATGCAATATCTTCAGGTATTTTTTTGCTGGCTTTGGTCAGATAAATCAGAGTTTGTGTAGTTATCCGGTCAGAAGCGGTGAAAATGGCATCAGGCAATTCCTTTAATTCCAGTAACTGAGCAATAGCAACGTCAACTTCTTCAGAAAGCATACCGCCATGTGTGCAAAATTTTATAAAATCATCATTAACAACCAGATTATTTTCTCTTAATGCTTTTTTATAACCTTCTAAACGTTCGGACGAAATAGAAATATCAGAAGAGCTTGTTATATGGGCAATTTTTTTAAAGCCATTTTTTATCAGGTGCAGTGTGCCTTCATAAGCGGACTGCATATTGTTAATCTTGATTTTATGAGTTTTAACTTCCTCAGTAAGGCGATCAAAAAGTACAAGTGGCAATCCTTTTTCCTGTAATTTAATTAAATGATTGAAATCTTTGGTTTCGGTAGATACAGCTATCAATAGACCATCAATAGATGTGGATATAAGATGTTGTACATTGATCAGCTCTCTTGTATAGGATTCATGGCTTTGATTTATAATAATATTATACCCTTTTTTGTGGGCCACTGACTCAATGCCGTTGATAACCTGCGAATAAAAAGCATTGTCAACGGCGCAAAGCACAACACCTATTGATTTACTTTTGCCATGCTTTAAGCTTCTGGCAATAGGATTAGGAACGTAGTTCTTTTGTTTAACATAATTTATAACCAATTCTTTAGTTGCAGCGCTGATTTCATAGCTGTCATTCAACGCTTTGGATACCGTGGATATAGATAATCCCAATGCTTTTGCTACATCTTTCATGGTAATCCGTTCAACTTTCATACACAGCTTCTGATAATATTAAGGTGTAACTTTAAATTTAAAGGTATCAAAAAGCTGTTAATTGTAGCAGATAAAACGCATTTATCGTGGGTAGAGGCTCCTTTTGGTACTATATCGTTTTCGTAAAATAGGTTGTTAATTATAATTAATGTTGGTTACTATTGTATCAGGCGTAGGTTACTGTAAGCAGTATGGTCGCTTCACAGATTTAAGCTATATTCAATCTATTTACAATGAAACGAATTTTAAATGCCTTTTTCTTCTTTCTGGTATCATTAAGTTTTTCTGCTGCAGCAATTCCCGCGCTGAAGCCTTTGGCTACAATA
>DASWTL010000429.1:0-6633 GCA_036402155.1 Sphingobacteriaceae bacterium
GTAATTCATTTTTTGGAACGCACTTTTGGTGACCATTTTTTAAGTATACCTGAAACAAAGAAAATTCAGGCTTTATTCGCAAAATCAGCAAGAGGACTTCATATTGTAGGTGAAACCAATAGAATAGTTAGTGGTAAACTGGTTGAAATACTACAATTGACAGGCTTTTCCCGCTGGCTAAAATTACTGGAGATCCTGAACATTCTGGCCGAGTCTTCGGAGTATCATTTAATATCCAGTCATGCCGTAAACGGACAAAGCGAATTAGAATCTGACAGATTAAACCGGGTTATGGAGTTTGTAATTAATCACTTCCGGGAAGAGATCTATATTGCAGATGTAGCCAACCTTGTAAATATGACAGAAAGCTCTTTCTCAAGATATTTCAGACAGCGAACCAGGAAAACTTTTGCCTCTTTTGTGACTGAAATCCGGTTAAACCATGCCTCTAAACTATTGATCGAAAACACCATGAACGTTTCAGAAATTTGTTTCAAATGCGGATTTAATAACCTTTCTAATTTCAACAGACAATTCAAGAAAGTTTACGGCATTAACCCGCTCACGTACCGGAAACAATACTGGGATAAATACAAATCTCACAGCTGAATATTAAAAAAAGAAATCCCGAAAAGCCTCAGAAGAGGACAAATTCGGGCTTTTGTTATTGGCTTAGTGAAAGATTAAAACCGTACTACATTACCATGTTACCCCATTCCCATATTCCCACATTAACACATTACCCACCCCTATTTACTTAACTGCGCTGAGTACTTTTGAATCTTTTTTATAGCAAAGGCGATCTGTTCCATATCTTTCCTGGTACCAAGCAGCATATTTTGAGTAAACCATACTGCCTGCTCTACAAGTTTATCATTTTGAGGACATTGGTTACGTTCCAGCCATTCTTTCATCGTTTTTTCACCATATAATTTCAGGTAATGTCTGTTTTTGGCGAGGTTGGTAACATAGGAGTCTTTATTCATTGCCCCGTAACCGCTTGAGCATGGCACACCTTCAGCCGTTAAGGCATCCAGGAACTTATTACGGCTCAATCCGGCAAATTGCTGTTGATCATAGCGGAACATATACAGATGATAAGCGCTGCGTGTTGTACCGTCATAGAGTTTCGCCGGTTTTATTCCCGGGATATCATTAAGGAGTTTTGTAAGATAATTGGCATTCTCTGTCCGTCGGTTAGTCTGTTCAACAACTCGCTGCATTTGAGAAAGCAATAAACTACCCTGAAATTCGGTCAGACGAAGATTTGTTCCGCGTGTGCCGGCGCCGCCCCTACCCTGGTTATGGAAATCATAACAAGCTTTCGCAAACTTGCTATCGTTGGTAACAATTGCGCCCCCTTCGGCCGAATTAAGGTTCTTGCTGGATTGGAAACTATATGCACCGGCGAGTCCATAATTACCAACCTTACGTCCTCGCCATTCTGCAAGGTGAGCCTGGCAGGCATCTTCTATTACAGGTATATTTCTTTTGTTCGCAATTTCAAGGACTTTATCCAGGTTAGCAGGTGATCCGCCGATATGCACCGGCATGATAAGTTTTGTTTGTTTGGTAACAGCGGTGTCTATTTTATTTGCATCGATCTGGAAACTTTCAATATCCGAATCAACCAGAACAGGTAAAGCATAATTTAAAACTACTACATTGTAAGTAGCTATGAAAGTATATACCGGAATAATTACCTCATCACCCGGGCCAAGATCCATAGCCCCAAGCATAGTGTACAACGCACTTGTACCGCTTGAAACACCTACACAATGCTTTACACCTAAAAGTTTCTGATATTCATTTTCAAAGTTAGCCACCACTTTACCATTAAGCCGTCCCCATGCTTTACTTCTGAGAACCTCAACAAGCCCCTTTTCTTCACGCTGATCAAATACAGGCCAATCAGAAAATGCAGCCGGATGTGCTTTGCTTCCGCCCAGTATCGCAGGTTTATCATCAGCGGCAAATGTTATTACAGGCAATCCAATGGCCAGGCCTGCACCTGTTATGGTTACCTTATTTATAAAATCCCGGCGTGGTAGTTTATCTTTCATAGGTTAGGTATGAGTTTAGTAATTAAAAAAAGTCTCGTTCAATATTTTATAAAATTAACGGAACTTATATCATAACTATACAGCCTGACAAAAAAAAATTAAAAAATTAACTTTTAACATTTCTTATTGTTGTATGTAATATTAACCGTTAGGATATATTCCGATAATTTAATTAAAAAAATGAGTAAAACAGCAGCCCATCGTTTAAGCAGCGATGAATTGCTTGAAATCTTTTCCCTGTCGGAAAATGCTACCGCTGTTTATACTACCGATGAAATCATAATCCAGGCCGCCAGTAAAGCCATGATTTCTTACTGGGGTAAAGACCAAAGCATAATCGGTAAGCCACTGGAAGAAGCAGTACCGGAGCTTAAAAACCAGGAATTCATTGGTTTACTTAAAAACGTATGGAATACCGGCATCAGTTATGAAGCTAAAGATACACCGGCTTTACTTCGTGTCAATGACAAGCTTCAGGAATTCTACTATGATTTTAAATATCGCGCCATTAAAGATTCCTCTGGAGAGATGTATTGTATTTTACATACTGCTAATGATGTAACGGAACGTGTAAAAAGAGATCAATTTGAACGGGGGTTAATTGGGAAACTGGAGGCAAGTGAGAAGAGGTTAAGCACCATCTTAAGATCAATCCCAATTCCGTTATGTATTATGCAGGGTCCCGAATTTATCATTGAATTTGCCAATGAGCCGATGATCAGTCTTTTTCAACGATATCCGGAAGATGTTATTGGAGAACCCATTCTTAAGGTATTCCCTGAACTGGCAGAACAAACGATTAATGAAGACTGGCAGGAAGTATTAAATACAGGCAGAAATATTCATTATGAAGAAGATCCTGTTTATATATATTCCTCGACAGGTGAAAAGCGTTCATTATATCTTACTTATCATTATCATCCTCTGTTAGATACCAATGGTATTGTTGATGCAGTATTAGCTACCGTAATTGATGTAACAGAACAAGTGAAGTCACGCATGAGTATTGAACGGGCTGAAGAGATGCTCCGGCACGCCGTAAATTCTGTGGAACTGGGCACCTGGCACATGGATGCGGTAACCCGTAAATTCATTCCCTCTCAACGTTTAAAAGAAATATTCGGCTATCAGCCGGATGAAGAAATGACTTTTGATGATGCACTAAAACAAGTCACTGATGAATATCGGGAGAAAGTAGCAGAAGCGGTTGAGGTGGCAATCCAAAAAGGCGAAAATTACGATTTGGAATATCCAATAATAGGCCTTCATGACAAGCGGATACACTGGATCAGGGCAGCAGGAAAATTATATGCCTCGGAAGAAGGGATGCCATCTCATTTTTCAGGAACTGTGTTGGATATTACAGAGAGAAAACTGGATGAATTGCGAAAGAACGATTTTATTGGTATGGTAAGTCATGAACTGAAAACACCATTAACATCCCTAAAAGCTTATACACAGATGTTGCTTGCTAGAGGTAAAAAGAACAACGATGATTTTAATATCTCAGCTTTGAGCAAAATTGAACGGCAAGTGAACAAAATGAGCGCTATGATCAACGGTTTTTTAAATGTATCCAGACTCGAATCAGGTAAAATATATCTGGAAAAACAAAATTTCAACCTTGACGAACTGGTTAGCGAGATCATTGAAGAAACCATGTTATTTACTTCAAGTCATACCATAACCTTTGCTCCCTGCGCCCCCATACCGGTATATGCCGACCGCGATAAAATCGGACATGTAATTTCTAATCTTCTAAGCAACGCCATTAAATACTCCCCCAAAAGACGGGATATTGAAGTTAAATGTGAACTAATTGATAATTGCGCACAGGTAAGTGTAAAAGATGAGGGAATGGGGATTAAACCGCAATTTATTGACCGGTTATTTGAACCTTATTTCCGTGTTGAAAGTCACCATACTCAGCATATCTCAGGTTTTGGAATAGGCCTTTATATCAGTGCAGAGATCATTAAACGACATGGAGGCAAGATATGGGTCAACAGTGAATCAGGAAAAGGGTCCACGTTCTTTTTTTCGCTCCCGGTAAGTTAACCTGTAATCTAACCAATACTTCTTATCCGGATCAGATAATCCTCTTTGGTCCCCATCCAGCCAGAAACCTACTGCACATAAAAAGCAAGACTCATTTCGGTTAATTAATCTCTGAGGTTGGATATTAACCAGGCAGCCATCTTTTCTCTTTGTTCGGCTATATTAAAATGCCCTGTTTCTTTATAAACAGCAAGTTCTTTCGGAGCCGATATCGAATTATATGCTGCATACATGGATGTTGGGGGACAGGTTTCATCATTAAAACCCCAACTGTAAAAACCCGGGATCTTCAGTTGCTTTGCAAAGTTAACCACATCGTAATATTGACAGGTTTCTAATTTCGCTTTGGTATTATTATTTGAAATATTAGCCGAATTAAAGAAGTGCGGCCAACCACCCGCACGGTTATAAAGATAGCCTGTTACATCCGATAATGCAGGGTAAAGTGCCCCAGGTATTTCACTCTTGAATCCAGGGCAGCCGTAACAATAGAAAGCGCTCCGCCCTGACTACCGCCATAAACAGCAAGGTTTTTTCCATCGTAAGCAGGTTGTGAAACCAAAAAATCCAAAGCTCTTATACAGCCCAGATACACACGCTGATAATAATAATTAGTTTTATTGTCCAGATTGGATGAAGGGTAGCCAAATAAGGCGCCGGTTGCCAGGCTATTATAAACCTCTGCCGGCATGTTTACAGGAACTCCGTGAATGCCTATTTCAAGTGTGATCACCCCTTTTTCAGCAAGGGCCAAATCGCCTTTATACGGTCGTACACCTGCACCCGGAACCTTTAATACTGCAGGATATTTACCTTCTTTCTTTGGCACGCAAAGCATCCCATATACTTTTGACCCATGAATATTTTGAATGCTGATATGGTAAACATTGACCTGATCAGTTGATGATTCTTTAACTAATTCTACCACAGGATTCAATGGAATTTTTGATAATTCACGGATAGAATTCGCCCAGAATTCGTTAAAGTCTAACGGTAATCCGATAGTTGGTTTAATGGTTTCCGGTGAGAATGCTGCGGTTGCCAGGCCTTTTATTATTTTTCCATTTAATTCGGAGGTAACTACGCATCTTAAAAATCCGGCAGTTCCCATTGTAAAACCATCAATGGTAAAACTGCTGTCCGATAAACTCAGTGAATCAGACTTAAATGGTTTCATTTTTTCTGGTCCCACCTGATATTTGACTTTTAAGTTTTTCGGTTTTTTACCGTTCTGAAGTACTGTAACCATAAACCTGGGTTTTTCGCCGGTCTTGTATACCCAATCAGCATGATCAGCCTTTACAGAAATAGTTAAAGTTTCCTTAGCAGTTTGTGCATATACACATACTGTAAGCAGAAGATTAACAAAAGTTGTAAATAATATCCTCCGCTGAAAAATCAGGCACTTAGAACTAAAATTCATTATAAAGTTTATTGAATGGTTTGAAAGACGAATATAATTAAATATGCTTAATTCCATGAGTAGTATTAGAGCAACATATGAATTAAGAAACAACCAATTATCTGATCATAATCACATAAGAATGTGATGGCTATCATGTTAGAAAACCAATGTAATTACAATATTTACTTATATCAGGCGGCAACAAAAAAAATAAAACGATGGAACTAACGATAAACAATTTGTTTAGTGAAGCAGCCCAGGAGCTGAGTGAAGCTGAATATGAATTAAACAGGCCCTTAGAAGATGTAGTTGTCTTTGCCGTCTGTTCTCATACCAAGGAAGCAATAAGAAAAATGCTAACCGCATTTCTGGCTTTCGAATCGCTGAATGAAAATAATTCATCCAGCCTGAATGAAAAATTGGACGAACTAAAGCAACTTGGTACAATGATGCTATTTAATGAGTGTATTACCAAACAACAGGCTTTTGGTTCACTCGATGCTTCGGCGCTGGAGTGTTGCAGAGGTGAAAATAATCACGGATATTCTGACTATTGCCTGGAAATAGATCAGGTAAGATTATGCGCTGAACTAGGAAGAAGCGTTGAGCAAACCGTAAGGACATTTACCGGATTTTAATCAAAAGCTGTAAATCACAGCACGTCCCGGTTTTGGAATAGCAAAACTAAAATAGCGTACTGCAAAAGAAACTGTCTAAAAATCATCTGGCAACCGGGCATTATTTGTTATCAAATAATGTTTTAACTGTAGATAATATTTTGAGACAGCTTCTTAAATACTAGGGATTTGTGGTGCCTTGCGAGTATGGCTGCTTGGTATCGGTTCCTTTAGTAAACTGATCTTCATTTTGAGTACTAAATTCTGAATACCGATCTTTAACCTTATCACCAAACTCTTTGGCTTTATCCATCCACTCTGGTGCCCTGGCAGTCAGATCATCAAGGATAGAAGTACCATCAGGTCTTTTTTTCGTTAAATAATTTACGCCTACGGCTACAGCAGCGCCAAAAGCCAGAAATCTTAATAGTCCCATACAAATATGTTTTAATGATAGATGATATAAGTTTATAATCGCCTGATATTCACA
>DASWTL010000430.1:0-32141 GCA_036402155.1 Sphingobacteriaceae bacterium
CCGTTATCAACAAAAATACAATGAAGATTTTTCCCGATTGCCTGGTGAAGAAGAATAGCCGCTACTGATGAGTCAACCCCTCCTGACAGGCCTAACACAACTTTATCATTGCCAATCTTTTCTCTTAAAGAAGCTATCGTGGTTTCAATAAAGGAATCCGGCGTCCAGTCCTGATGACATCCGCAAATATCAACAAGGAAGTTTTCAAGCAACTGTTTCCCATCGGTACTATGAGTTACTTCGGGATGAAACTGAATGCAGTATGTATCAGACTCTTTGATATGATAAGCAGCAACCTTTACGGTGTCGGTACTGGCAATAATCTCAAAATTTTCCGGAATACTCGCTATCGTATCTCCATGTGACATCCATACCTGAGACCCTGAAGAAATATTTTTAAACAATGGATTCTCTTGCTGGATATATTGAAGATTTGCCCTTCCATATTCACGGGTACTTGAAGGAATTACTTCACCACCAGAAGATTGAGCAATATATTGTGCACCATAACAAACCCCTAATACCGGATACTTCTCTTCCAGCTTTCTGAAATCTATCTGAGGGGCATCTTCTTGCCGAACTGAAAAAGGACTGCCTGATAGAATTATCCCTTTTACATCTGAACCAAATTCAGGAAGGTGATTGTAAGGATGAATTTCGCAATAAACGTTAAGTTCGCGAACACGTCTGGCTATAAGTTGTGTATACTGAGACCCGAAGTCAAGAATGATGATCTTTTCCTGCATGGGCGAAGATAACTAAAAGTTACTTTTTTGGTGTGTTAAAGTTTAAACTTTACTGAATTTCGATCCTCATAAGCAATTCCCCATAGTGTATGAATTACACTCTTGATATTTAAAGCACATCGTATGCAATAAATTAGTGCACGCAATAAAAAAGCGGATCACACGAATGCTCACCGCTTAATCAAAAGAAGTACGATAACTAATTAAATATGATCTCTTCAGGACCGGATTTTTTTGTTATATGGCAATTACATTCACCACCTGCCACAACAAATTTTGCCGTTTTTTCTGTGTCTGTTTTAGGGTCCCTGGCATATACCTGTATGGTGTCACCGGCTGCCGATAGTTGAAGAATGTTTGAATCTGATGCCACGATATAAATGCCCTTAAAATGTACGGTATCTGGCGGAGGTGTTTGTAGTTGCAAACCTGTACGCAGATTTACTGATTTATATCCGTTTACTACTACGGGATGCCCGGTACTGTTGGTAAACTTAATAGTTACATACCTGAAATCAGTTGTACACATAGCAGAACAGTCTGAATTATCAAGACTGCACCCGGAGAGATACAATAAAGCAGATAAAAGAACTGAAAATTTTATTTCCATGGTGTATTTTTAGAACTATACGTAGCTAAACACTTAAACGCTACACACATAGATATGGAAATTTTTGGATGGAAAATAAATCGGCAGGAGTTTACATTTATTCCCAACTGCACCTTTTCTGAAGTTCTGAGATCTGATTTTTCTTAGTGGCGATCTTTAGCCATTCAGGTCGGAAAGTGGATTTTCTTTAGAAACAACCATTTGTGGGTAATCCAGATATTGCGCATACCATTTAATTGCGTTCAGGATAAGCTCAGGATCTTCGCCATGATAATCAATGGTCTGGAAAGCCACTGGTGTCCCAAAATCATCTCCGTAATACAACAATTCATTTGAATCTGCATATACAGGGCTATCGGTTAACGGGGCAACCTTGATTCTTAATTCACTGTCCCAAAAACAGATGATATCTTCCCGACCATTATCAACAACAAAAAACTCCAGAGATGAAAACTTGCTCGACGGCACCGTTCGCTCAATATCTTTTCTGTAAAGCTTAGTAAGTTCAGCCCCTATAGCCGATACCAGTTTGTTATCATTTAAATGTTCTTCTATGGCTATCCACTTTTTCCTTGTATCATCATACTCGATATGAAAAGGCTCAAAATGTTGTGAATCGACCAGAAATATCCATGTTTGTGGACTAAGCAGCTGTATCCCGGCCCGGTACCTGAAGCCATTATATACATAATTTATTTCCTGAGAATCCATTTTTTAACGGTTACACATTTATACTAATTCAACTGCCCTTATTTAATAGTTAACGGCTAATAATTTGTTATCTGTATCAGTGAATAATTTTGAATAAAAGCTCTTTCATTAATTCCCCGTCCGAGGTATGTCCCGTAGAATCCACTCCCTTACTCTTTAAATCATATTCCCTGAGGAGACTAATTATATGAACAGTTTTAATCCGATCATAATTTCGTCCGGCTGTTTCATAATCTTTAACAAAAAAAGGGTTAACCCCCAGTTCCTTTGCCAAAGTCTGTTGTGATCTGTCCCTGGCATAATGATACCTTAAAACTTTTGTGAAGTACGTATTCAGGTTACCTAATACCATTGGTATTGGATTCAATTTAGGGTTAGCGCCAAAATAGTTAATGATCTGGTTTACTTTAAATACATCCCTGCGTGAGATAGCGTGCTGTAATTCGAAAACGTTATATTCCTTGCTTATGCCAATATTATTCTGCACATCTGCAGAGGTAATTTCTGCACCTTTAGCAATATTGAGCATGAGCTTTTCCAGCTCATTGGATATTTTAGACAGATCATTGCCAAGGTATTCGGCCAGGAGCGCTGTAGCATGCGCCCCGACGCGATACCCTTTTTCTCTTACAAAATCTTCTATCCAATCAGGGATCTTATTATCATATATCGTTGCAGATTCAAAAACAACGCCGTTCTTCTCAATGGCCTTATACGTTTTTTTCCTTTTATCAAACTTATTGTATTTGTAGCAAAACACCAGTATAGTGGTTGGTGCAGGCCTTTCCAGATAACTTAATAATGGATCTGAACCTTTTTTGTCGTCAGAATCCTTGCCCCATTTTAAATCCTGTGCTTCTTTAACAATAACAACCTGATACTCACTCATCATCGGAAACCGTTTGGCCGTATTGATTATGGTTACTACATCGGTATCCTTACCATATAAAACAGTTTGATTAAATCCCCTTTCGGCTTCACTCAACACATGGTCCTCGATATAATTACTCACCTTATCTATATAATAAGGTTCTTCGCCATGCAAAAGATACACAGGTTTAAACTTTCGGTTTTTTAGGTCTTTAATAAGTTCTGACAGGCTCATGGATTGACAGCCAAATTACGAATAGAATCAGTTTTGTAAAGGGAGTGTTTAAAAATAGGTTCTATGTGTTAGATAAGTGTTAATTTCGTGTGATGCGTTTTAATCCGATACCGCTTAACCTGCCTTCATACCCTTTTAAAATCAAAGAAGAAGAAGCTTCTGTTTTCATATTTGATGATATCCGAAAAAAGTATCTTTTATTAACACCAGAAGAATGGGTAAGACAACATGTTGTAAAATTCCTGATACATGAGAAAAATTACCCCAGAACATTAATAAAGCTGGAAGGAGGATTAAAACTGAACGCGCTTCTAAAGCGTACAGATATACTGATTTTTGATTCTTCCGGTAAACGCGTAGTTTTAGTTGAATGCAAAGCCCCATCTGTTAAAATCACGCAGAAAGTTTTTGATCAGATTGCAAGATATAATTTCGTTCACCGGACCGAATGTCTGATTGTAAGTAATGGCCTTGAGCACTATTGCTGCCAGATAGATTTTGAACAGAAAACTTACCGCTTTATTCCCGAAATACCTGATTTTAACTTTTTTAAGTAAAAATCATGAAACTTTTTTAACCTGTTCTGCGTAAAGACCTGAACAAACTAAAAAGACCATGTCATATCAGGTTACATTTGCACGAAATTCAACTCGTAATCAAACCAAATTCTGGTTTATAGCGTCATCAGCACTATTGATAATTTTATTGAACACGGTAGGCCCTGTATTAAATTTTGACCCGGAACTATTTAGTATGGCCAATCTGGCTATTGCCGGTATATCGGTTATTACTTTGATAGTCTTATGTATTCGTAAGGGCGATGTTTTTATAAAAATCGAAAATGATGAAATTGAATATTTCGATTTCCAGGAAAATCAGCTGGTTACTATTCCGGTAGCGGATATTCAAAGTGTTACCACACGTTTTGGCGAATTGCATCTATCAACCAGTGAACGGAGATATTGTATCGACATGACTGTTATCCGCAATGAAAATACCCGTTGGGAGATAAAGGAAATTATAAAAAATATGGCTCCTTCAGAGTACAGAAGTTTAAACATGGCGGGGTAGTTTCTACCCCCCACCCGTTTATAAGCTTTGAAGGTTTTCCTCTAAAATAAGGATCTTAGCCTCCGCATCCGCTTTCTTTTTCCGTTCATTTTCAATAATTTCAGGTTTTGCATTCTGGATAAAACGTTCATTAGAAAGTTTAGCATCCACAGACTTTAAGAAACCTTTCAGATATTCAACCTCTTTTGTTATTCGTTCCCGCTCGGCTTCCACATCTATATTACTGGTCATGGGTATAAAGAACTCGTCCGTTCCTACCAGAAAGGATGATGCTCCCGACACTTTATCAGTCACCCGGGTAAACTCACTAATATTGGCAAGTTTGGAGATGACGTCATTGTAATCGTTGTAATTTATCACTGAACCCACCTTCACATGTAGCGTTAATGCCTCCTTCGGAGAAATCTGTTTACTGCTCCTGATATTTCTGATTTCTGAAACAACTTGTTTAATTGCACCAAAATCTTTCAGAAGATCTTCATTAATAGCTCCGGAAACCGGATATGCCGCTACAATACAACAATCTTCTTCAGTTCGCTGGCCAAAGATCTCATCATGCCATAGTTCTTCGGTAATGAAAGGCATGAACGGATGTAACAACTTTAATATCCGTTCAAAAAACTCCAGCGTAGCACTAAAAGTTTCGGGATCAATAGGTTGCTGATAAGCCGGTTTGATCATTTCAAGATACCAGGAACAGAAATCATCCCAAACAAGTTTATAAACTTCCATGAGTGATTCTGAAAGACGGTACTGATGATAATTATTTTCAATTTGCACCAAGGCTTCATTAAAGCGGCTATCAAACCAGTTAATCGCTGTTGAATTTGAATTTTCCAGGCTCTGGTCGATCTCCCAACCCTTTACCAGCCTGAATGCATTCCAAACCTTATTTGCAAAATTCCGTCCCTGTTCACAGTAGCTTTCATCAAACATCAGGTCATTTCCTGCAGGCGAGCATAACAGCATACCCACACGAACACCATCGGCACCATACTTTTGAATAAGGTCAATCGGATCAGGTGAGTTACCCAGGGATTTAGACATTTTCCGCCCGATCTTATCCCGCACGATCCCGGTCAGGTATACATTTTTAAAAGGCGCTTTTCCCCGAAATTCATGTCCGGCCATGATCATACGCGCTACCCAGAAAAACAAGATCTCAGGCGCGGTAACCAGGTCATTTGTTGGATAATAATAGTTAATATCCTTATTATCAGGATCTTTAAATCCGTCAAAAACAGAGATCGGCCATAGCCATGATGAAAACCAGGTATCCACAACATCTTCATCCTGGCGGATCTCTGCAGCAGCCTGCGCTCTGAAAACACCCTTTTCAACCTCCGACATACTATTCCTGAGCTCAGACCTGGAGATTAATTCCTCTATAGCCTCCTCCATGGTTCTGGCTATTACAGGCTCTTCATGCTGATAATACCATGCAGGTATACGTTGGCCCCACCATAACTGTCTGCTGATACACCAGTCTTTCACATTCTCCATCCAATGACGGTATGTGTTTATAAATTTCTCAGGAATAAGTTTTACTTCGCCGTTAAGCACATACTCCAGGGCCGGTTTAGCCATCTCATCCATCCTGCAAAACCATTGCAGGGATAATTTAGGTTCAATAACAGCGTCAGTCCGTTCTGAAAAACCGATCTGCGATTTATAATCATCAACACGTTCCAGATGTCCGGACTCCTCCAGCAAAAGTGCTATCTTTTTCCGGGCAGCAAACCGGTCTTCCCCTACCAGAATCAAGGCTTCAGCGTTGAGCGTCCCATCATCATTTAAAATATCAATAACCGGTAAGTTATGTTTTAGTCCCAGCTCATAATCATTCAGATCATGTGCAGGAGTAACTTTTAAACACCCGGTACCAAACTCAATATCAACGTATTCATCCTCAATAATTGGAATTTCTCTTTTTATTAATGGAATATAAACGGACCTGCCTTTCAGGTGCTGATACCGCTCATCATTGGGATTTATACAGATAGCCGAATCGGCCATGATGGTTTCCGGGCGTGTAGTGGCTATTATCAGATAATTTAGCTTGTTAGCAGATGTGGCCTGATCAGTTTCATTTCCGGGAGCCAGGTAATATTTGATGTAGTATAGTTTCTGATTTACTTCCTTCCGGATCACTTCTTCGTCAGACACGGCAGTTTTGCCTTTAGGATCCCAGTTCACCATCCGTACTCCTCTGTAAATCCACCCCTTTTTATATAAGTGAATGAATGTATCAATTACAGCATCAGAGAGATCCTCTTCCATTGTAAAACGTGTGCGGTCCCAATCGCATGAGGCTCCAAGAGTTTCAAGCTGCTTCAAAATGATGCCTCCATATTTCTCTTTCCATTCCCAGGCATATTCCATAAACTTTTCGCGGCTCAGGTCCTTTTTTTCTATTCCCTGTTCCTTTAACATAGCTACAACTTTTGCCTCAGTAGCTATAGATGCATGATCGGTACCAGGCACCCAGCAGGCATTTTTTCCCTGCATCCGCGCACGCCGTATCAACACATCCTGAATAGTATTATTAAGCATGTGTCCCATATGAAGCACTCCGGTGACATTGGGAGGCGGAATAACAATGGTGTAAGGCTCACGCTCATCAGGAACAGAACGAAAAAACTTCTTTTTAAGCCAGTATTGATACCATCTATCCTCTGTTTCGCGTGGGTTATATGTTTTGGAAATGCTCATATATTCAGGTCAAAAATCTAGAAACCGCAAAAATACAGTTTACAAAAGAATTATGGTGCCTATTCAGTTAAAGAGTATTATTTAAACCCTCACAATAAATTTTATTGATGGCAGTTATTATTTTAATAGTTAAATACCATGAAAATCTGTTGGAACAGGAAGATCTCAAGCTTCCTTTTTACATACCTGGGGATTGGAAAGTTAGTAGCCTGGTTTAATAAATAATTTCAGATAATCGGTAAAGGTTGTGCGGGCGTGTGTCGCATTTTTTTTGATAATCTGCTATAAACTAAGAACAATGCCAGAAGGCCCTTCAATTGTTATTTTAAAAGAGGCGGTACAGGAATTTAAGAATCAAAAGGTCATTCACGCAAGTGGAAACAGCCAGAAAATTGATACCCGGCAAATTATCGGTCAACATATTGTTGATTTTAAAAGCTGGGGTAAGCATTTTTTAATCTGTTTCTCCAAATTCAGCATCCGTATTCATTTCATGTTATTTGGGTCATACCGTATTAATGAAAGAAAACCTTCTGAAGCACGTCTTTGCCTTCAATTTAAAGATGGAGAGCTAAACTTTTATGCTTGTTCTGTACAACTGATAGAAGAACCATTATCGGAGGTATATGACTGGCAATCAGATGTAATGAGTGAGCAATGGAATCCTGAAAATGCAACAATGAAGCTTAAAGAAAAACCTGATACGCTGGTTTGTGATGCCCTGCTTGACCAGAATATTTTTGCCGGTGTTGGGAATATCATTAAAAACGAGGTGCTTTATCGTATTGGCGTACATCCGGAAAGCCGGTTGGGAGCCATGCCTCAACAGAAAATTGATGATCTGGTAGCAGAAGCTGTAAATTATAGTTTCGATTTCCTGAAATGGAAAAAAGATTTTACCTTAAAAAAACACTGGCTTGCTCATACGAAGAAAGTTTGTCTGAGAGACAGTACACCCTTTGTCAGGAAACATCTTGGCAAAACAAACAGGAGATCATTTTTTTGTACAAGCTGCCAACTTTTATATAAGTGATAAACGCAATATTTATGAACATAAAATCTAGTTACAAGAATAAAACAATCACGAGATGACTCAAGTATCATTAAGTAAGCCGGTATAATTTGAATAACGAATATGGGAATGAGCTATTCCTGAGTTCCAAAACTGATCTATGCGATATATTCTCCTCTTTTTCATTTTCTTCTCCTCTTTTTCAGGCATGTCCCAGGTTCGGAATCAACAATTTAAAGCCTGGCTTGACAGTGCTTATAAGCATTCTATTCCTTTAATTACCGTTTCTGAGATGAAAGACCTTGCTAAAGAAAATGTGTTTATTCTGGATGCACGAGAAGGTGAAGAATACGATGTTAGTCACATAAAAAATGCCATGCATACGGGGTATTTCTGGTTTGATATGAGAAAGCTGTATGATATTCCAAAAGATGCATTTATTGTTCTGTACTGCACTTCAGGTACACGTGCAGAGAAGATCGGGGAAAAATTAGAACGGGCAGGATATAAAAATGTGTACAATTTATATGGAGGAATTGTGGAATGGATAAATGAGGGTCAGCCTGTATATAAAACCAATGGCGTTCAAACCTCAGAAATACATACCTATAATGCTGAATTGGCGCAATGGGTTGAACGCGGGGCAAAGGTTCATTGATAAAAGGGTTAAAAAAACTATTTCCTTAACTTTGCCACCCGAATCATTCTGACATGCTAACCCTGGTTAAAACTAACGACGGCTCATTAACCTTCTTTAACGCTGAAGTTGGAGAACATTACCATTCAAAACACGGCGCATTGCAGGAAAGCCGGCATGTTTTTTTAAACTCCGGACTTCTTTATTTTCTGTCTCAAAACCCGGAACCGGTTGGCAACATACATATTCTGGAAGCAGGATTCGGAACCGGACTGAACTTTTTGCTTAGCGCCGATTTTTGTTCTGCCAATAAGATCAACCTTGATTATACCGGTATAGAAGCTTATCCGCTTTCGGATAATATGATTAAACAAACGGGATACAATACCTATATATCAGAAGATCTATGGAATACCTTTACCGAAAAGTACCCGTATTCATTAAAACAGGAAGTCCCTCTGAATGGTAACTGCCAATTACAGATTGCGCATTGTAAATTACTGGAGTTCTCTTCAACAAAACAGTTTAATATAGTTTATTTTGATGCTTTTGCTGCCGTACACCAACCTGAAATGTGGGAATATGAATCGATAAACCACATCTGCAGCTTTTTAAAACCAGGTGGCGTATTTGTAACATACGCGATAACCGGGAACCTGAAACGTATAATGAAATCCATTGGATTTGCCATTGAGAAAGCTCCGGGCGCACCAGGCAAACGTGAAATGTTACGGGCAGTAAAGTATTGAGAGGCAAACAACTGAAATCATCAGGTGACTTTTTTCTCAGGATATTTACCCTTAATCCGGGTTACAAAATAATTCCCTTTTGATGCCGCCCGCATAAATGCTCTGAAGACCCTCATGGGGAGATTAAGATACTGCCATACCGGGCCGTCGTCATCCTTAAATTTCAGTTCTAAGATCTGTTTTTCCAGATCGTAACCTACCTGCTCGAATACCGAAGAGTTTATATGTGCTCTTTTCATATTGAAAGGTCATCTATTCGTTTTTCTGAATATTTTCCATTTATTTCAGTATTAAAAAACTCACCCTGTGATGCTGCCGCCATCATATCATCAAAAACAGTAGCCGGAACATTGTAAAATTGCCTTATAGCGCCCCCTGTTTTAAACTGGATCTCTAATATTTTAGCATCGGCATCATATCCAACACTGGTCATTGCTTCAGAATCTACAGGATATTTTTTCATGGGAATAGGTTGAGTATTGATGATATCAAATAATGCAGGAAGCCGGTATTTAAAGTCACCCACAACTGTTTGTTACTATATATAAACATCTGCAACTCAAATGATGTTTAACAAAATTTCAATAAGTTGTAGCGGGGGATTATAGTATTTTTGCAGCAAAATAAATTATGCCAAACAATATACCTCCTTTAACAGCAAACTCCCCTGCCAGTGCCTTTGAACGTCTTCTTACTATAATGGATACGCTGAGAGAGCAATGCCCCTGGGATAAAAAGCAAACGCTTGAAAGTCTGCGGCACCTAACTATTGAAGAAACCTATGAACTTTCTGATGCTATCCTGGAAGGCGATATGCAGGAAATCAGGAAAGAGCTCGGAGATATTATGCTGCATCTGGTTTTTTATGCCCGTATCGGATCTGAGATTAAGGCATTCAATATCACAGAAGTGCTAAACGGGGTTTGCGATAAATTAATACACAGACATCCGCATATCTACGGCGATGTACAGGTTAATAACGAAACCGATGTGAAACGAAACTGGGAACAATTAAAACTTAAAGAAGGTAACCGCTCGGTACTGGAAGGTGTTCCAAACTCATTACCAGCCTTGATAAAGGCATCAAGAATACAGGAAAAAGCCCGTGGGGTAGGATTTGACTGGGAAGAAAAAAGTCAGGTTTGGGAAAAAGTGGAAGAAGAAATGCAGGAGTTCAGGGACGAATTTAATGTTTCATCAGGCGAAGGATTTAATAAAGAAAGGGCAGAAAATGAGTTTGGAGACCTGTTATTTTCACTGATCAATTATGCCCGTTTTATAGACATAAATCCAGAAGACGCTCTTGAAAAAACAAATAAAAAATTCATTAAGCGTTTCCAGTACCTTGAAAACAAAGCAACCGAATTAGGTAAAACCCTGAAAGATATGACTCTTGCTGAAATGGACGTTTTCTGGAACGAGGCAAAAAAATTGAAATAGGTGTAGCGTTTCTTTTCCCTTAACCGTATAGGTAAAATATAAATTAGTGTACAGAAGACGTTTCGATTTATAAGTATAAATAAAAACGACGGCAAATGGACAGAGGGCAGGTTATTTCACATTCTAAAGAGCCTTAAGGCGGGAGAATTATTAATGCAGAATACCCTCTGCAATTCTGAAAAAATACTGATACAGAATTGCAAGAACGGCGATATTTCATCTCAGGAAAGGCTTTACAAGCACTTCTATGGGTATGCTATGGGTATTGGTTTACGATATGTTTTCAACCGTGAAGATGCGTTAGAGGTTGTTAATGATAGTTTTATAAAGGTATTTAATTCTATCCGCACCTTTAATGATGAAAATCCATTTAAGCCATGGTTACGAAAAATTATTGTTAACACAGCTATTGACAGAAGAAGAAAAGATTTAAAATATCTTCATAATGTAGATCTGGAGCAGGCTGAGCATGTGGATGTTGGAGCACATGTTGTTGAACACCTAACCGCACAGGATATTCTTAAACTTTTAAATTATTTACCAGATGTCCACCGGATGGTTTTCAACTTATATGAAATAGATGGATACTCTCATGAAGAGATAGCCAGAATGTTGAAAATTGCGCCGAGTTCATCCAGAACCTATCTCAGCAGGGCAAAAGAACGATTGAAAGCAGCAATCATGTTACAAGATCAAATTTCTTATGAAAGAGTCGGTCGATAAAAATTTAAAAGAACACATCATTAAGGTCTTTGACCAGTATGAGGACAGCGGAGCTGATCACGGCTGGCTGGAGCTCCGGAAAAAATATCCGGCGAAGTCAGCAAGACGCCCAATAATTTGGTGGAGCTCGGCTGCAGCAATACTGGTTTTTGCGGGTTCTTTATTTTTCCTGAATACACAGAATCAAGATGAGCAGACCATCATCTCTAAAAATCAATTAAAAAAAGTACAGGAAGCCACCTCTACAAATAAAAACTCCGGTTTAACTATTGAAAAAACTCCGGAATTAAAAAATGTTAATCAGTCAAAACATGATATTGCATTAGCCATCCGAAAACCGGCAAAAACAATTGCATCCGGGCCATCTGTCAGCGACATTCATAACAATGCAAAAGCTACTGCTGATTTTAATGAACCCATTATATCATCTGAAAAAGAATCCGGAATTGAAGTAGCTTCTTTAAACATACTATCACAGGAACCTGCTATTAAGCCAGTACCTGAAGAAGAACTTCGAACACACACAGACCAGCCATTGATACAAGAAAATGATATAGAAAGCAATAAACCCATTATTGGATCACATTCATTTTTAGCGGAGAAAAAGCCGGACATTTTAGGGGATAAAAAAGTTCCTCTGATTGAAAAAAATGAAGATCTGCAAAATAAAAGGATGGAATTGACCTTTTATGCAGGCCCGTTTTTTAACTATGCTGAAGGCAGTAGCACTTCCATGAATTTAGGCGCCGGAGTATCCTCTGGAATATCATTAAGCAAACGGGTTACTCTGATTGCCGGTTTAGCCCTTGCTAAAAATACCCTTGTTTTCGACAGCGAAGTTCCGGCAAATTCGTATGTAGCCTTTCTTAACAGCACTCCTCTTGATCAAAAATCTCAGAATTTACTTGCAACCAGCTCTGTTGCCCAGATATCAAAGTTTGAAGCACAACTTCTAAACCTGGACATCCCTGTAAATATAAAATATAGTTTAAGCCGGGAGCCGGATAAAGTATTTGTTACTGCTGGTTTATCATCCTTTACATATCTTAATGAAGCGTACAGGTATAGTTATAATTATCTAACCAGTGGCTCCAATTCATTTTCATCAGGTTCTTCTTCAAACGATAAAGTAATAAATAAAAACTTCGGAAAATTTGATCTAGCGCAAACTTTGAACTTATCATTTGGTTTTACACATACGGCTAAAGTTCAACGATTTGTAATTGAGCCATTTATAAAATACCCGTTGGGCACTCTCGGATCTCAGAATATCCGGTTTGGCTCCGCCGGTATTAATTTCAAGTTAAGCATACATCCTGCCGAAAAATTTACGAAGTAAGTTAAAGTTAACCGGCATGAAGTATCTGGAACATATAATAACATTTATCGTACAAGCGTATGGTAAAATAAATTAACTGAAGTGAAAAACTTATTTCCACATATCTATATAGGCACCCTGATAGCGCTGATCATCCTGTGTGGAGCCTGTAAAAAAGAGAATTTAGACGGAATCAAACAGGCCTCATTAAATACCCCTTTTGATTTACAGTTATCTGAGAAAGTATTGCTTAAAACCGCAGACAGACAATTAAAGTTAGAGTTGCGAAGCTTAAATGATACCCGTTGTGGTGATGTACTGCCTTGCGAACATACGGGGAATGCTACCGCCAGAGTTCTTCTCTCAGACACCGACCATCATGCAGAAGCTGAAACTAATTTATGTATAGGAAGGTGTGATGAGGAAACTAAAACCAGCGACACCGTGATGGTTAATATAGATGGGCAAAAATATACTATTATACTTAAAAGGATCTTCGGATCTACAGACAAAAAAGCTGAATTACAGGTAAATACCAATTGATTATTTAAAAGATATTGCTTTAAGGGGCGATATCCTTGTAACCAGCATTGAGGGTATTAACAGTACCAGAAGGCAAATAACCAGTGTTCCGGCATTAAGCAATAATATATCAGGAAGATCTGGCTGAACAGGAACGAATTTTATATAATATGATGCCTGATCAAGCTTAAAAAAATGAGTATTCTTCTGAAACAATGCCAGGCCGATACCGAGAATATTTCCTAATACCATCCCCAATCCAATCAAATAGGCGGCATTATATAAGAATATCTTGCGTATGCTCCAGTTCGTACCACCCATAGCTTTTAAAATGCCGATCATATTAGTACGTTCAAGGATCATAATAAGCAGGGCAGATATCATATTAATTACAGCAACGGCCAGCATTAATATCAGAATTACCTCCGTATTAACATCAAGCAATGATAGCCATTGAAAGATTAACGGATAAACCTCCTTCACAGAATAAGATTTAAGATTAATATCCAGATTATCGTAAACTTTCTCTGAAACCGGGTCCAGCTCATCAAAATCTCTCACACGAAGTTCATAACCTCCCACATCGGTAGGATTCCAGTTGTTTAATCTCCGGATTAATGAGATGTCCCCAATGACATAATTTTTATCAACTTCCTCAACGCCAAGATCATAAATCCCAACAATACTAAATTTTCGTTTACGTAAAGGCTCCTGAACAAAGTACATTAAAAAGTCATCGCCTACTTTTACCTTCAACCGATCGGCGGTATATTTCGAAATGATAATTTGCCGAACAGCCTTTACACTGTCAGAGAAATCTATTACCTGTCCATCTGATAGTATATCCTTAAAATAATTCCAGTTATAGGTTTTATCTACGCCCTTCAGTATTACCCCCTCTACTTCATCATTTGCGTTAATTATCCCTGGTTTGGTTGCAAATGGTTGCGCGTACGTTATTTCATCAAAACTTTTGATCTTATTTAACGTGGCCGGCTTTATAGTAAAGGGGCTATGTTCAAATGAGGAATTCAGGTCATACTTCAGAATCTGGATATCTCCAGAAAAACCACGCACTTTTTCCCGTATCTCTGATTTAAAACCCTTTACAATGGCTATAGACAAAATCATTACCGACAATCCCAGCATGATCCCCAGAACAGCAATACGCACAATCAGGCGTGAGAATGTTCTCTTGGAATTAAAAGTGATCCGCTTAGCAATGAAAAGAGGTAAATTCAAACCGCAATGGAGTTTTTTTGTAATTTAGCAAAGATGCGATTTTTCCGGTAGAGCTATCTATTTAAAATAGCATCAAACTTATAGCGTTAAAGACTTACATTTATCCTGTATATCATGAAATCAAGGTCACTCCTGCTTATTTTAATCATTTCGGTTGTTTTTAACTCGTGCGGTCACCCAACAAGTCCGGTATTTAATGGCACGCCAAATCCGTACAAGGTTGATGTTGAAGCCCTAACGAAGAGGCCAGGGAAATTAAAAACCGGCGCCGATCAAACCGAAAAATACCTGCCTTATCTTAAAGGTAAAACCGTTGGAATGGTAATAAATCCAACTTCAATTATTGGCAAAACCTTCAGCGTAGATAGTTTAAGGTCCCTGGGTGTTAATATTGTTAAGCTTTTCGGACCAGAACATGGTTTCAGGGGCGATGCAAGTGCAGGAGTTTCGGTTGATAACAACATTGATGCTAAAACAGGAATTCCGGTAGTGTCCCTCTATGGGAAACATCACACGCCAACCGCTGAAGACTTAAAAGGCATTGACATCATGATATTTGACATTCAGGATGTGGGGGTTCGTTTTTATACCTATATAAATACATTACAACGTGTTATGGAAGCCTGTGCAGAGAATGGCAAGGAACTGATGATCCTTGATCGTCCCAATCCCAACGGCTTTTATGTTGACGGGCCGATACTTGATCCCGCACTTAAATCAGGTATCGGAATAAATCCTATCCCCATAGTCCATGGACTAACCGTAGCGGAATACGCACTGATGCTGAACGGTGAAGGCTGGCTTAAAAATAAATTAAAGTGCAAACTTAATATTGTTAAAGTTGCGGATTACACCCATTCTACTCCCTATGTACTTCCGGTTAAACCGTCACCAAACCTCAACACACAGCAGTCTATACTGCTTTACCCAACTTTATGCCTGTTTGAAGGAACAATTATAAGCCAGGGCCGGGGTACTATGTTTCCATTTACCGTTTTGGGAAATCCTGACCTGAAGGGTAAGTACAAATTTTTCTTTGTACCAAAAAGTATTAAAGGAATGAGTGAAACACCATTACATCAGGATAAGCCTTGCTATGGACTTGATTTGAGAAAATACAATACCAATAATTTCAGAAAAACAGGAAGAATAAACCTGTCATGGCTGATGGAGCTTTACAAAGCGTATCCATATAAAGAAAAGTTCTTTGATTTTAAACAAAGTAATCAGATGGGCAATTTTGATAAGCTCGCAGGAACAACATCATTAAAAAAACAGATCATTGAAGGTAAATCTGAAGAGGAGATCCGTCAAAGCTGGGAACCGGGGCTAAGCCAATACCGTTTGATGCGCAAAAAGTATTTATTATACCCTTAATTATAAACTGTAACTGTATGAGAATTGTATTTATGGGCACCCCGGAGTTTGCAGTTGCTTCATTGGATGCATTACTAACGGCAGGTTTTAATGTTGTTGGAGTGGTTACTGCACCTGATAAACCGGCAGGCCGCGGACAGAAACTAAGTGAATCTGCTGTAAAAAAATATGCTGCCGAACACGGACTTAAGATTTTACAACCTGTAAAGTTAAAAGACCCCCAATTTATTTCAGAACTACGTGAACTTGCAGCAGATCTGCAGGTGGTTGTAGCATTCAGGATGCTTCCGGAAGTTGTATGGAGCATGCCGGCAAGGGGCACAATAAACCTTCATGCATCATTACTACCTCAATATCGTGGTGCTGCGCCTATTAATTGGGCGATTATTAATGGCGAATCGGAAACTGGTGTGACTACTTTCTTTTTAAAACACGAAATTGATACTGGTGATATTCTTCTATCTGAAAATGTAACTATAGAAAACTCTGATACAGCCGGAGATCTGCATGACAAGCTGATGGAGACGGGCGCCGGTTTATTAGTAAAAACTGTGAAGGCACTTGAACAAAATACCTTTATAGAAACACCTCAGGAAATAGCTTCTGAGGGGCAGGAATTAAAGCATGCTCCAAAGATCTTTAAAGATGACTGTGAAATAAACTTTAATCAGGAAGTTCAGAAAGTATACAATCACATTCGTGGGTTAAGTCCACACCCGGCGGCTTTTACCAAGTTTAAAGACAAGGCATTGAAAATATACAATGCAGATATAGAAATGAAGGAACCCGGAATAGTGCCCGGTGGTTTTCTTACTGATGAAAAGACATATCTAAAATTCGCTTGCCTGGATGGGTTCATAGTAGCCACCGATGTTCAGCTTGAAGGTAAAAAACGATTAATGGCTGAGGAGTTTTTAAGAGGTTTAAGGCTTTAAAAATCTCCTTTATCAAAATTATTTAGTTGCTCGATTAAAAACTTAGAAACCTCATTAAAGTAACGTTTTCTGTTATATCCCATAACCCAGCGAATGCCGAATGAGGCATTTGTCAGGAATATTTCTTCAGCTTCATTTAAAATTTCAGGGCTTATTTGCGCTTCTATCAATGGCAAGTCGTTTTCCTTAATAATTCGCATAACAACCTGGCGCATTACTCCACCAATGCAACCTTCGCTTAAAGCAGGAGTATAAATTTGCTTGTTATAAACAACAAATACATTGCTGGTAAGGGCTTCACATAAAAAGCCGGACTGGTTTAAAATAATTACCTCGTCAAGCCTGTGCTGGTTTTTAAATATACCAGCAAGAACAAACAGCATTGAATTGCATGTTTTTAAATTAGACAGACTGTTAACAGGTTTGGTATGTTCGTTAAATACATCAATTATTAATCCCCTACCCTCACCATAGCGCAACAAATCAGATTTAACAGCCTGGAGTACATACCCGATTTTATTGGTTATTGGGCTATATAATCCATCGCCATTGCGGTAAATAATTAACCTGACCTTTGCATCGGTTCCAATTTTATTTTTCCTGATAAGCTCCTCAGTTTTTTCCTTCAAAAAATAGCTGTCAATCTGAGAATAGCCTTCCAGTTTAAGCATTCGCATTCCTTTACGGAGCCTGTCCAGATGCAATTCAGGAAACTTAAGTTCGCCTTTCATATAGCGCATAGACTCGAAAAGTCCGTCACCATACCGGAAGCCCCTGTTGGATACCGTTAGTACAGGCGTTTGAGACTGTATAATTTCCCCATTAAAATTGATGTATTCTAAACTCATAAAGTTAATTGCATATCCGGCTGTTACTATTACAGAGGCTGGTTGGCCACATAGTTATCCCATTTGTGTATAACCGCTTGAAAATCTTCAGGTAACTCCGTTTCAAAGTATATATATTTTTTGGTAGAAGGATGAATAAATCCTAATGATTGTGCATGTAACGCCTGACGGGGCATTATTTCAAAACAGTTTTCAATAAACTGACGATATTTACTAAACACCGTGCCTTTCACAATCCTGTTACCGCCATATGTACTATCATTAAACAGGGGATGACCGATATGTTTCATATGCGCACGAATCTGGTGGGTACGGCCCGTTTCAAGCTGACACTCGATCAGGGTAACATAATTATACCGCTTTAGAATCTTATAATGAGTTACCGCCCATTTGCCCCTGGTTTCATCATCATATATCGACATTACCTTACGGTCCTTTAAGCTCCGGCCAATGTAGCCGGTCACTGTGCCGTCCTCTGCCAGGTCTCCCCAAACCAGGGCAATGTATTTACGTGAAATCGAATGGTCAAAAAATTGCCTGGCCAGATATGTCATAGCCCGCTCATTCTTACTGATAAGCAGCAACCCCGATGTATCCTTATCGATCCTGTGAACCAGTCCCGGACGTCCGTCATTGCCAGGAAGCTGCGGAAGTTGCTGAAAATGATAAACCAAAGCATTTACCAGCGTGCCATTATAATTATTATATCCCGGGTGAACAACCATCCCGGCAGGTTTATTAACTAATATTACGTCGTCATCTTCATAGATCATATCCAGAGGAATATTCTCGGGATAGACTTCTGTATCACGTGGGGGGTGAGGTAGAACTACTGATATGACATCTAATGGTTTAACTTTATAACTGGCTTTTACCGGCTTATCATTAACCAGTACGCTGCCTGAATCGATAGCATTCTGGATCCGGTTTCGGGATGCATTTTCAATGCGATGCATTAAAAACTTATCGATCCGCAGTAAGGATTGGCCCTTATCAACAATAACGCGTAAATGCTCATAAAGATCCTGATCCTCCTGTTCTAATAATTCATTTGCATCGCCGGTCATCATGCAGCAAAAGTATGGTAAAAGATTAAAAAAATTAAACAAACGCCTTTTAGATCGTGTTAAGACATAACACAAGGTTAAATAATTATGAAAAATTTTGGACGCAACTTAATTATAGTACTAAATTTCTTTCCTTTTTTAATAAAAAAAATTTACTTTAAGTCTTAATTAAGTTAAGGCTAATATGATAAGAAAACTCACGCTGGTATTCCTGATTTTCTTTGGCGGATACCATAACGCATTGATATTTGCGCAAGGTGATGTCTCGGAGTTAATCAAATCAGGTCCTGATGATGCTTCAAAGCTTGCTCAGGCATATTTAACCCCTCTTTTTAAAGGATTTGGCATTGGTCTTAACTCAGGATGGAACACTTCTGGCCATTCAAAAAACATGGGCCGGTTTGAAGTGCGGATAGGGCTTACCGGTGCACTTATTCCAGATAGTGATAAGACGTTTGATGTAACCAAGCTCGGACTCTCAAATAGTATCAGACCTGTAAATTCCTCACAAACCATCTCACCCACTGTTGCCGGATCAAAAAATAACGGCCCCCAGTTAGCTATTTACGATAGCAATAACAATGAAATTGAACGGTTCACATTACCCCAGGGCACTGGGCTACCTGCAATTCCGGTTCCTCAAGTACAAGGCAGTGTTGGGCTGCCAAAAGGCATAGAATTAACTTTACGAGCTGTACCTCAGATAAATCTGGGGAACAACAGAGGAACAATCAATATGATAGGTGGTGGAGTAAAAGTTGAACTTTTACCATTATTAGTGAATAAAATGGCCGAAAGAATTATTCCGGTAGATATAGCTGTAGCCCTGGGATATACCCAATTTAATTACACCCTGGGCCTTGATGTAAGACCGCCAAATGGATCTGTGCCAAAAGACGGTCAGCAAAGCACTGACTTTTCAAATCAAAAGGTCGATGCATCACTTAGAGGTTTAAATGCGGAAGCAATTCTTTCCAAAAACCTTCTGTTTTTCACTCCGTTTGTAAGCATCGGTTACCATAGTGCAAACACAGACGCCAGCTTACAGGGAAATTATCCCATAATAACAGGAGCATTATTCCCGGTAGGCACTAAAACATATACTACATTCTCAAACCCTGTAAATATAAACAGAAAAGACATCAGCGGAATACGCACCAATTTAGGATTTCAACTAAATCTTGCAGTATTCAGGTTATATGCTTCATATACTATGTCAGAATATAATGCATTCAATGCAGGGATAGGATTGGGTATTGGAAAATAGCAATTGCTAACAGAATCTACAGCTTATATTAAATCAATGTAATGAACAGATTTACTTTGCCTAAGAGCATCAATTTTCTGTTAATTTTCATCCTTTTCACTGTTATTCTTTATTATGCCAGAGAATTTCTTGTTCCGATCATTTTCGGCGGCCTGCTGGCCATGCTTTTTGTTCCTTTATCCATCCGGATCGAAAGACTGGGAGTAAACCGCGGAATAGCCACATTCTTTTGCATTTTACTGTTTCTTCTCTCCATAACCGGGTTAATTATACTTCTTACATGGCAGCTATCCGATATATCCCAGGATATCAGCCAGATGCAGGCAAGAATAACATCGTTCATAGAGCAGGTACGTCAATATATTGCTGAGACATTCAAAATTAGCCAGCAGAAGCAAAAGGAAATTATCCAGGAACAGCAATCATCGGCTGGTGGAAATAATTTTGCAGGAGGTATAGTTACCGGGTTATTTGGTATCCTCATAGACTTTATTCTCGTACTGGTTTATATCTTTTTATTTATGTATTTCAGGGGGCACCTAAGAAGAGCGCTCATGAAGATCGTTCCTGAGGGCGAGAGAAAAAACACTGAAATAATTGTTCATGATGCCAGTAAAGTTGCTCAGCAGTACTTAACCGGACTGGCATCTATGATCGTGATCTTGTGGATCATGTACGGAATAGGATTCAGTATTATTGGAGTAAAAAGCGCAGTATTCTTTGCAGTATTGTGCGGATTGCTGGAAATTGTACCCTTTGTTGGCAATATCACGGGCACATCAATCACCATGCTTATGGTAGTATCGCAGGGCGGTAGCACCCAAATGGTTTTAGGAGTATTTGTCACTTACCTGATTATTCAGTTTGTTCAAAGCTATATACTTGAACCTTTGGTAGTTGGTGCAGAAGTAAATATTAATCCCATTTTTACCATACTGGTACTTGTGGGAGGTGAAATGCTTTGGGGTATTCCGGGAATGGTTCTTGCAATACCTATTCTGGGTATAATTAAAATAGTTTGTGACCATATTGAACCTCTCAAACCTTATGGATTCCTGATCGGGCAAGGAGACAAAAAAAAAGAGGAAAGCCCGTGGGTCAAAAAATTAAAAGGAATGTTCTCCTAGAACCAAGCTTAATTAACCTTGTTATAAGACAAAAGTCAGCATGGTTAATTGGCATATCGGTTGTTCGGGATTTTACTACAAACACTGGAAAGAAATATTTTATCCTGAGGGATTACCACAACGTAAATGGTTTGAATTTTACTGTGAGCACTTTAATACCCTTGAACTGAATGTTACATTTTATAGATTTCCTCAATTGGTTTCGCTGAAAAGCTGGCATGAAAGGAGCCCTGATAATTTTACCTTTTCAGTAAAAGCGCCGCGAATAATTACTCACTTCAAACAATTCCATAACGTTACAGATCTTATCTCTGATTTTTACAGTATAATACATGAAGGATTTGGATCAAAACTTGGGTGTGTGCTTTTTCAAATGCCTCCGCGAATTGCGTACAATGAAGAACGGCTGTGTCGGATCATTGATAGTCTGGACAGGTCGTTTAATAATGTTATCGAGTTCAGGCATGAATCATGGTGGAACCCCAATGTTTATAAGGCCATGTCAGAACAAGAAATCACCTTTTGTGGAATGAGCCATCCGAAACTACCCCGGGATATTATTCAAAATACCAAGATCCTTTACTACCGGTTTCATGGAATACCAGAACTTTATAAATCCCCTTATAAACTATCAGACCTCAAGAGCTTCGTAGAAGCCGTTAAAAATAACCGGAAAACCAACCGGGCTTTTATTTATTTTAATAATGATATTGATGCTTCGGCAATAGCTAATGCCCATGAGCTGCAGAGGCTAGTTGCTTCATGATCTGATTAAGTTATTATATGTTTTCTCCTAAAAAAAACCCTAATATTACTCAATATAAAGCATATGGCTAAATCATGTTAAGCATCCGGAATATAGTTAAACAATATGCAAATCATCGTGCGTTGGATAACGTAAGCATGGAGATTGAAAAAGGTTCTATCTTCGGCTTATTAGGGCCGAATGGTGCCGGAAAAACTTCTTTGATCCGCATAATTAACCAGATAACAGCTCCCGATGAAGGTGAGATCTGGTTAAACGGGGAAAAACTAAACCCCTCACATATCTCTAAGATCGGATACCTGCCTGAAGAGCGTGGCTTATATAAAAAGATGAAGATAGGCGACCAAATGCTCTATCTGGCCCAATTGAAGGGATTATCAAAAAAGGAAGCTACCAAACGAATTAAATACTGGTTTGAGAAAATGGAGATGCAAACCTGGTGGAATAAAAAAGTGGAAGACCTAAGCAAGGGCATGCAGCAGAAGGTTCAGTTTGTAGCCACAGTTGTTCATGATCCGGAGCTTCTTATCCTGGATGAACCTTTCTCGGGATTCGACCCTATAAATGCTGAAATAATTAAAAATGAGATCCTTGAATTAAATAAGAAAGGCGCTACGATTATTTTCTCAACTCACCGGATGGAATCTGTGGAACAGCTTTGCCAAAGCATTGCACTGTTAAATAAATCCCATAAGATTCTGGAAGGCAGGGTCCGTGATATTAAAAATTCCTACCGGAATAATATATTTCGTATTTCGTATGTAGGGACTGACCTGCCGTCAGAAAACATGGATACTTTTGAACTTATTTCCCATCAGCAAAATGAGAACTATAAAGAAATTACAATAAAAATTAAAGAGGGAAAAACAACAAATGATGTACTTTACCTCCTTTTACCAAATTTTCAGGTAAATGAGTTAACTGAAGTGATACCAAGCATCAACGACATCTTTATTCAGAATGTAAAAACGACTAACCTGCTATGAACAAAATCTTCCTCATTATACAGCGAGAATATTTAAGCCGGGTAAAGAAAAAATCATTCCTGTTACTAACCTTTTTAATTCCATTTATCCTGCTGGGCATGAATGCGCTGGTAGTATATCTATCACTATCAGGAAGTGATCAAAAAACTGAAGTGCATGTAATTGATGACAGCGGAATTTTCATTCCTGATCTTAAGGATAATAAGTCGATTGATTTTATACCATCCCACACTCCCTTAAGCAAGGCTAAAAACGAGTTGTCGGATACAGGCGAAGGATTTCTCTTATATATTCCTGCGGATATTCAACAAGGTGGAAAACCGGAAATGCTTTCTAAAAAGAAGCCTGGCATATCGGTATTAAGCAGTATTGAGGAACAAATGAATGGGATCCTTCGCACCCGGATGCTCAAAGATGCCGGTATCGACCTGGAAACACTGAACAGTATTAAACCTGCCGTATCTATTATTTCTAAAGAGATCACACCTGAAGGAGAAAAAAGCAGCAATGCAGGTGCAGCATACGCTGTTGGATTTGTTTCTGCAATTCTTATTTACATGTCGCTTTTTATATATGGCGCCCAGGTAATGAGAGGTGTGATAGAAGAGAAAACCAGTCGCATCATTGAAGTTATAATATCTTCAGTAAAACCCTTTCAGTTGATGCTTGGAAAAATTATAGGCATTGGCCTGGTAGGACTCACACAATTCCTGCTCTGGATCATATTATCCCTGGCACTTACAGGTATTGCCGGAAATGTGCTATTGCAAGGCCAGGAGAAACCAGGATCTGAACAAGTTTCTCAGAAAGACGCCAGTCCGGAACAAATGATGGAAGAAGGGCTGGGAGCTGAAGTAATGAAAGCCATTGATACCATAAACTTTTCATATATATTAACCATCTTTCTGGTGTATTTTTTGGGCGGCTTTATGTTATACAGCGCCCTGTTTGCAGCAGTAGGATCGGCAGTAGATTCAGAGACAGAAACACAACAATTTATGTTCCCGATTACCCTGCCGTTGCTGTTTACCTATATTATGTCATTTAGCTTTATAGTTAATAACCCGGACAGTTCATTAGCCTTCTGGTTGAGCATCATTCCTTTTACATCTCCGATAGCAATGATGGTCAGACTTCCCTTTGGGGTCCCCGAATGGGAACTCATTTTATCATTAACCTTACTTATAATCGGATTTATATTTACCACCTGGGTGGCTGCCAGAATTTACCGGGTAGGAATTCTGATGTATGGAAAGAAGGCTAGCTACAGGGAATTAGCAAAGTGGTTCATGTATAAAGAATAGTAAAATGACCTCCAGAGTTGCTGTGATTGATCTGGGTACAAATACATTTAACGTGTTAATTGCCGATGTATCCGGAAATAAATTTACATCTGTTTTCTCAGAAGAAATTCCCGTAAAGTTAGGCGAGGGTGGAATAAATGCCGGTTTAATTACTGATGAGGCCTGGGCAAGAGGTATTTCTGCGATAAAATATACTCATAAGAAAATCACGCTATATAATTGCAGCCGTGTTAAAGCGGTTGCAACTTCCGCCATAAGAAGTGCCGCTAATGGTGCTGAATTTAAACTGGCAATAAAAGCAGAAAGCGGGATCGATATAGAAGTTATTGATGGGAACCGTGAAGCTCAGTTAATTTTTGATGGTGTACGCCAGGGTGTTTCGCTCAACGCTATGACTTTAATTATGGATATTGGTGGCGGAAGTGTTGAGTTTATTATTTGTGATCAGGATCAGGTGTACTGGAAGGAGAGTTACCCTGTTGGCGCAGCAAGACTTAAGGAAAAATTTCAGCATTCGGATCCGATTTGCCAGGAAGATATACTTGCTATAGAAGAACATCTGGAAAGATCACTTACCAGCTTGTTTAATCAATGTACTATTCATAAGCCCCAATGCCTCATAGGATCTGCCGGGGCCTTTGAAACTTTTGCTGAATTAGTCTCGATCCGGTTTAATCATCCGCATAATAAAAATGATAGTCAATTCACATTCAATCTTGATGAATTTTATGAGATAGCCGAAACACTCCTAAAATCAAGTCATTCAAACCGTGAAAATATGCCCGGACTTGTAGCTTTCAGGGTTGATATGATTGTTTCGGCAACAATACTTACCCGTTTTATCCTTCAAAAAACAGGATTAAAAGCCTTAAAACTCTCCGCCTACGCTTTAAAAGAAGGAATGATTACAGAATTAATGAATAAAATCGATTAACTCCTTATATAATCGCTCTGTAGGCAAACCAACAACATTAGTATATGAGCCATTTATTCTGGTTATACCAATTAACCCGATCCATTCCTGTATACCATAGGCGCCGGCTTTATCCATTGGCTGACCTGTTGAAATATAATATCCGATCTGTTCTTTGGTAAGATTCCCAAAGGTAACATCAGAAACCTCGTAGAAACTTTTAAGGTGATGATGTCTTAGCAAGCTCACGCCTGTAAGCACCTGGTGGGTATGCCCTGATAATTTTGAGAGAATATCAAAAGCATGTTGCTCATTCTCCGGCTTTCCTAAAATATGGTTATCAATAGATACAATAGTATCTGCCGTAATTACAATTTCATCAGAAATAATTTCATCGAACGCTTTCGCTTTCTTCTCTGAAACATATACTGCTATTTCAGAAGGCTGTAAAGTTTCAGGATATGTTTCATCGACCTCTTTTAATACAATCCTGAAATCAAAACCCATTAATCGTAAAAGGTCTTGTCTGCGCGGAGATTTTGATGCCAGTATCAGAGGCGGAACATTTTTTAACATATAAAGAGACTTTGCCCGAAAATAATAAAAGCGGCTTAAAGCCGCTTTCATTATTCCTTTTATTTTCCTTTTTCCTTTTTCTTCTTAGGTTGACCAGCACCTTGCTTCATCTTGCTTTTTCTTTCCTCCTGGAATACTGCATACTGTTTTTTCTGCTCTTCATTTAAGAGGCCGGTAAACTTACTTTCACTTGCCTGTTGAATCGATTTCATAGAACTACGCATAGCTGCCATATCGCCTGCAGAGGCTTTTCTTAAACTATCGACAGACTTGGCCTGAGCCAGAAAAATAATCTGAGCCTGTGCTTTTTGTTCAGCCGTTAAGTTCAATCTGGTACTAAACATCTCTGTTTGCCTTTGAGCTCTTTCTTCAGGAGTACCCATGTTACGACCACCACCCGGACCTCCCTGTGGAGGATTTTGTGCATTTGCGAAAGTGAACACACTTAATAGCAATACCACTGCGATTGAGAATTTTTTCATTTGTTGTCTTGTTTTGAAATTAGAGTGCAATCTGTAGCAAAGGTTTAATGGCCTAATTAACCCAAACTTCCATCATCAGCTGAAGGATTTTCATCATGCCACTTATTCTGAATCTTTAATACTTTTTCGATGATATCACGGGCACAACCAAAGCCGCCATTTTTAGGTGAAATATATAAAGAGACAGCTTTAATTTCTTCAACAGCATCTGCCGGGCAGGTTGGCAAGCCTACTTTTTTCATGATAAGCAAGTCTGGAACATCATCACCCATATATGCTATCTGATCCTGTGAAATGTTGTTTTCCACTATAAACTTCTCAAAAACAAGCATTTTGTTGTCAATGCCGGTATATATAGATTTAATACCCAGCCCTTTCAGCCTTGAGATAACTCCCAGAGATTTAGCACCGGATATTACGGCAACAGGGTACCCACGCTTTACAGCAAGTTGTAGGGCATAACCATCTTTAATATTAAATCTCCGCAATTGTTCCCCGGATTCAGTTACATGAACAGTACCATCTGTTAATACTCCATCTACATCAAAAATGAAGGCTTTAATTGTATGGAGCTTTTCCAGGAACATCATGACAATTTGCTAACGGGTTAATGTGATAATTCGATAATTTGGTAATGTGATAATTCAGGAATGTGAGAATGTGACAATTTGCTAATGGGGATAATGGGATTAGCATTTTTGCATATTCACTCATTAACCTACTTAGAATAGCTCATTGCCAAATTAACTCTCTAGCAAATTTACACATTAATCTACTGATTATCACGCCATTCATAAACCCAGGCAGTTTGGATCTGCTCAAGGTGTCCTTCATTACACTCCTCGCGTTTACCGGTAAAATTAGGCAGACTTAATACCCAATCAATTAATTCAGTAAAGCGTATGCGATATATTCTGGATTCATCAAAGTCATCACCAAATTTCTCATATAAGCCCATTGCGATGTCTTCGTAATCATTCCAGTGAATTGGCAAAGCGTATTTATTGTCTATCATATCAGTTCTATTGTGCGTAATATTTCAACGCCCTGCATTAAAAAATTTAGTGCCCTAAAAATTGTGACTGGTCAGGCAAGGTCACTTCAATATCACCATCAATTATAATACACTGACACCCCAGGCGGGAATTAATCCTTGGATTTACTGCCCTGTCAATAAAATCCTCTTCTTTATCTGAAATCTCCTGAATGTTATCCATACCCTTATTTACATAAATATGGCATGTACTGCATCCGCAAACGCCACCACAGTTATGTTGAAGCTCAATTCCATTATCAAGACATACATCAAGTACAGACTCCCCTTCAGCTATCGGAAGCTCTACAGGCTCGTGTTCAGCTTCCTCAAAATTTATCCTGACTTTATAAATATTCATGAGCAGGCAAAAATAAGAAATTTAGCACAGTGCGCAGATATCTAGTTTAAATTGACTATGCTCTGACTAAGCAATTTATAAATCTCCTGCAATTCAGGATGATCTCTTAGAAGCTCCAGATGTTTATCAATGGTCTTTTTGTCGTTCCTTGCTGCAGGACCGGTTTGCACAGACACTGGATTGTTATGCTGAACTTTCCTGGCAGTCTCTGTGATTAAAGGTCTAATCAAATCAAACGTAAGGTTGTGATCTTTTAGCAAATTATCCGCTAGAGCATATAAATGATTTGTAAAATTACAGGCAAAAACAGCCGCTAAATGAAGAACTCGTCGCTGGTCGGAGTTAAGTAAATGCACATTAAATGATACCTGGAGTACCATTTCCTTTAAAACATGCTCAACTTCTTCCGATGAGCCCTCCATAACCAATGGGATTTCTTTGAAATCAACATCCTGTTTTTTAGAAAATGTTTGCAACGGGTACAGAACACCGTAACGCGAAGAGTAAGGTTTTAATATTTCTATTCCGGTTGAGCCGGATGTATGAATAATTAACTTATCAGTGGCGGGAATTAATGCAGCAACATCAGCAATTACATCATCACTCACTGCAATGATATAAATGTCTGCCTGCCGCGATATTTCTGATACATCGGCAACAGCTTCAGCTTGCAGCGATGATGCAAGGATCCGGGCATTATCAAAAGTCCTGCTCCAAACTTCCACAATAGTATGCCCGGCGAGTTGTAAAGCTTTGCCCAGATGGGTGGCCACATTACCGCTTCCAAGCATTACGATATTCATATCAGGTAACTTTCAGTTCCTTATTTCTTCTTAAAATGGAAAGGAAGAATCCTATTACCATGATAATAGACCCACCCCATAAGAAATTAATATACGGGAATTGTATGGCTTTCATTACAATCCAATCATTTTCTGATTTTATTTTTTCAAAAACCTGCAGCTCAAGTTTATTTTTTTCAGGTTTTATATCAGTGAATCGTAGTTTTAAACCCGCTTCATCAACATCTTTTCCGAAATCATATTTTACCCCGCCCTTTAAAAGAAATACCGGTTCTCCTGTATAAACTTTATTATTAGAATGAATTTCGAGAACCATTCTAACTGCAACATCATTTTCTTTAAGGGGAATATTTTCAACAGACGCATCACGGTTTATTGACTTAACAATCATAAAACCATCTTTAATCTTTACAGTGTCACCCAATGTAACTTCATGAACTACAGGCTTTTCATAATTTTCTTCATCTGTATGTCCTTCATGAGGTTCATGCTCTTCCTCCTTTAATGGCACGCTGCTTACATGTGTATAAACATCTTTAAGAATATAATGCCGTGTATCAGGCGAAGCTATTATCTGCCGCATCTTCACATTTTGCTGGGCATTCGGATAGAGATTGAAATTTTCTTTAATCTTACCGGTTTTTTCGTCAATCACTTTATAATTTACCTTGTAATAGGTATTCGGGCCGCTGGTTGAATCGCCTAGATAAGTTACTGAATATTCATCCATCTCAACAGGCTTATCCTTGTAAAGAATGATATTCTCCTGAGGGTCATTGCTTTTTGAGAATTCTTCGCCAAACCCAATACCTGTATTATTTATGGAAATAACTTTGCTGGTAGCAGCAGATACAAGGGCGCCGAATAAGAGTAATCCAAACCCAATATGAGCAACAGCAGAACCTGCAAGCTTCCATTTTCCTTTCAGGGCATCGCCTAAAATACGCGCATTGGCTACGATTGAAAAAATAGCTGAAAACGTCAGAAGAATAAAGATTACGTTGGTATATACTTTAGTAATATAAACAGCAACAGCCGTTATAATCAACGAAACTACCACTGAAACCACAACACTCACATAAAACTTACGGATATCCGTCTTTTTATATTTAAGAAACTGAGTAAAGGCAGAAATAATTGCTATAACTATTGCAAACGGAGCCTGCCATTTATTAAAATGCTTTATTACATCTGCAGGTGGCGCTACCTTTGTACCAAACACGGCATTAAATACCGGAATAGAGGTTGTTGCAATAATCTGTATACATGCTACACTTAAAACCAGGGCGCCAATAAACAACCAGAACTCCCGCGAATAGGTATCTTCATCTTTCTTCGTTATAGGTAATTCCTTCCTGCGAATTATTAGAAATGCAGCAGCAAGAATAGTGAAGGTAAGTATATACACAACGAGGTGCCAGAACATTCCCAGATCTGTAAATGAATGCACTGATGTTTCACCCAAAATACCGCTTCTTGTTAAAAAAGAGGCATACAGAACCAGTACAAAGCTAATCAGCACTAAAAATGTCGCGGTAAAATAAGAATGTCCGCTATTTTTATAGGCTATAATAACGTGTACACCCGCTATCAATGTGATCCAGGGAATAATAGAAGCATTCTCCACAGGATCCCATGCCCAGAATCCTCCAAAGTTTAACGCCTCATAGGCCCAGAAAGCACCCATAATAATTCCGGCTCCTAATACCATAACAGCAAACAATGCCCATGGTAATGCCGGCTTAATCCACTCGGTATAACGTTTTTGCCACAACCCCGCAATAGCATAGGCAAATGGAACAATCATCGAGGCAAATCCAAGAAATAAGGTTGGAGGATGAATAACCATCCAGTAATTCTGTAATAATGGATTTAAACCATTACCATCTTTTATGAGACTCAGATAGTCAGCCCTGGAAAAAATGGGGGCCTCCATAGCATCTCTTAGCAGAATAAACGGCGAGCTTCCAAACCGTGCACCAAAAATTTCAACACCAAGCAGCATGGAAGCAAGAAAAGCCTGCGAAATCATGATAACAGACATAACCGGACTCTCCCAGCTTCTGCCCCTGAACATTATAACTGTTGCTAAAACAGTTTGCCAGAACATCCATAACCAGAAACTTCCCTCCTGGCCTTCCCAGAAACTGGATATTATAAAGTAGACCGGAAGCGTTGTTGATGAATGTGCCCATGCATAATGGTACTCAAACAGATGGTTGTAAATGATGTAATATAAACATGAGCCAATTCCAATAACAGAAACAATGTTTAAGGAATAAGCTGCCCTCGCAATTTTTTTCCAGGAACCATCTGTTCTATCATTAATCGTATCAAAATAATAACTTAAACCGGCAAGGATTGAACTGCCAAACGATAACACAATAAAGAACTGACCCAATTTGCCAGGCAAAAGGTGTTCCCCAATAAACTCAATATCCATTATTTTTTAGCTTTTAGCTGTGGCAGAGACCTCTGTTACTTCTATCTCATCTTTAGTGTACTTGGAAGGACATTTCATAAGGATCTTGGAGGCATGAAACTCTGAACCTACCATTTTACCTGTAAGAACAATCTGTTCAGACCGTTCAAAATCCTGTGGCTTGGTGCCATTAAAAACGACTTTACACTCTTTACCGTTGTTATCCTTCATATAAAATGAAAAATAATTGGCATTTTGCTGTGGATTATAAATAAGTTGACGCTCTTTATTTAACTGACCGACAACATGTAATTCATCCTGCGTTTCAACAGCATCATTGAAGGAGCCATAGGTACTTGAATCAGCATAGGTACTGATGATTACGCCAATTGCAATTGCAATAATTATGATTCCTATTATTGAACTTCTCTTCATAAACACTTAACGTTTTTTTGCACTGCAAAAGTACAAATAATCAGTCCCGCAGACTAATATTTTCTACATGTTTTGATCGGAAAAGGTTATAAATTACGGCTATTTTATTTGAATGTGACAATTAGACAACAGAATAATCATAGAAAAATAAGATAAACTATTTTTCTATGATATTAATTCCTTAGTACAACATATTAAGGCCAGATTCCCATGTTCATATAAGATACCGCAACCTTATCAATAGAACTCACAAATGCAGCAGTACGAAGGCTATCGATCTTTTTGTTATTCATTTTCACATCTCGGATTTCGTGATAGGAACGGATCATGGTATCTTCAAGCCCTGAATTGACTAATTCGAGTTCTGAGGCACCCTTTATAATCGTTTTACGCTGGGCCGGACTCAATGCCACACCGGTACTGGATTCAACCAGGTTTACCAGATTAAGGTTTGCATTTTCCTCATATCGTTTATCCATACGGCCAAAAGCAACATGAGAAAGGTTTTTCAACCACTCGAAATAAGAAACGGTAACTCCGCCTGCATTACAGTACATATCAGGGATGATTATGCCGCCTTTTTCCAGAAAGGTAGCTGCAGCCCCTGGCGTTGTTGGCCCGTTTGCAGCTTCCGCTATGATCATAGCCTTTATACGACCTACGTTCTCTTCAGTAATCTGGTTTTCTAAAGCAGCAGGTACAAGGATGTCGCATTCCTGCTCTAAACCTTCAGCAGAATTTTTAAAATCCCTGGAACCCTTAAACCCTAAAATGGATCCGGTTAATTTACGATGGGCTACCACCTCATCTACATTTAGTCCGTTAGCATTATATATTGCCC
>DASWTL010000431.1:0-5536 GCA_036402155.1 Sphingobacteriaceae bacterium
CATCAACTCTGGCGCCGTTGCTGGCATTTCCCCTGAAGCCGTGCTCCGGACCAAAAACCTTCACAATGTTTATTCCCAGGCTTTTTAAACTGTCGACACTGCTTTTATTTCCTATAATAGAAGTCTGGTTAGCAACCATCGCCACTCGTTTTCCTTTAAGATAAGGCAGGTATTTTTCCACCTGGTCGGCGCCGGGAATAATGCCATTCTTATCTGAAGCCACCTTTTGTAAGGGCTTATTCTGGCTCCGGCATTGTACGGTGCCTAAGGCAACTATCAGTAAGACAAGGAGTGGGGCAAATTTCTTCATGGTTGTATAATGGTTTGATAAGGTTATCAAGTATAAAGGTAATGTATTTGGAAATAATGTTTAAGGTTTAAAAATCACTGTTGTTGCACGCTAACTAGGGTGAATAAAACCCAATCCTGAATTGCTGTTTTCATTGTTTTAATTAGATGGTATTATGACAATTAAATGACAAATACCCCTATTTTAAGGGATATTCTATTTCAAAAAGATACTATAAGTTTGGAAATATAACGCTGATAGAAACTGAATTAACTCAAGATAAATTTAGTTGCATGTTGCCCAATAATTTTTTATGGGAGCATGACACAGATTAATGGGTTAACGAAGCTATTAATTATTAAGGCTCTCACTTTTTTAATTAATGCGGTAAGGTAAGATGCCTAAAATTAACGTAGTATTCTTTTTCCTTTTTCTGAAGTTTGGTGTAACGGATAGTGTGCACGCTCATGTTCTGTTGTCAGAAGCATATGATAGAGGCCTTGGTGGATTAAGCATATTGCAATCTGATACAGCTTTACTGGGCATTTCAAGTAAAGAGTTAAAATCAAGGATATTTTTTCAGGATTCAAATATAGATTCTATCACAGCGAAATTTTCGAAGCTGGTTAGTCAACATACAGCATCGTTTTATCAAAAGCTTAAAGAGGAAAGGAAAAACGCCCTAACCCGCAGAAGTTTAAAGTTCAATTTATCTGCAGAGAATAATTATGGCGTACAGCAGCAAGACGCCAGGTCCAAAACGGAAAGAATACTGAATCAAGCAGGTGTTAAAGCGGGAATTGAAATTGCCGGTTTTCCTGTGTCGCTTGAGTATAGCAATAATTATAACCGGACAGGAAATTTACGTTACAGGGATAACCTCTTTCGGGTAAACTTTGATAAGGAAATGTTTTCAGGATTTTCTGCAGGCCGGTTACCCTCAAACTCACTTAAAGGGACTTTAAAAGTACCGGATATCAGTTCCGAAATAAAGAAATCAGTTGCAGAAACTTTGGGTAGTTTATATCGAAACAAAAATATCAGCCAGTTTAGTGCGATCATGGAATATATTAATGATCCTGCGAATGCTCTGGAATTGCTGGATATGGATGAGGCAGCTTTACGGAAACTCTTACAGAGCAAGTTTACAAAGTCTGCTGTTTTGAAGAATACTGGTAAAACGCTTAAATCAAAATCAGTTACAGAAACCTCACGGAGAAGAATAGATACTATTGTTCATACAGTAAGTGTACTTAAGAAGGAGCTTAAAAAAGCATCTTGGACTATCCAGAAGATAAGATCTGTAGAAAAGTATCTTGCTAATGAGGATATGAATTTCTCTGACCTGAGCATGCTAGGAGAATTAATAGAAGGCGATGGGAAAAGCAGATACTCGGATCCCTTTTTATCTAAAATTAAAACGCTGAAGCTTGGATCTTTTGGAAATAACATCAGTTCGTCCATGGCAGACCAGGATATACTTATGCGCGGAGGGCATATCTCAGTACATACCAGGCGCGGACCTGTGGTTTTAGGATATGGAACTAATGAAGATATGGGGTTGACTAAAGATGCAGGAATGCAAAGTTCTGTTTATTCTTCACCGCAAAAGCTGGCCTATTTAAGTATTGGTACAAATAATTCGGCTTATCTAAAAGGTAAGTTCACCTGGATCAATTCTATAAGTGCGGGTCAGTTAAATGAGCGGTTTAATGTATCGTCATTACCACGTAACACGGTTGGATTAACAATAAACCAAAGCGTTAACCTTAATAAAATGGGTAAACTGAATGTTGATCTTTCCAAATCAGCGAATGTTTACCGGAATGCACTTGAGCCAGGCGCTGAAAGAATTTTAGAGCACAGAAATTTTTTTAATGATTATCTTTTTGACAGTTCTTTTCAGACTCTCGCAGTAGGCATATCCCATCAGGGGGAAATAGCTCCCTGGAACCTTTCGAATAATTTTTATATGAACTATTCTGGGCTGGGATATCAAAACCCCGTTGTTACAGGCATATCTCCTGTACGATTCAAGCTTGGAGGTAATCTAAAAAAGAGGTTTTTCAACAATAAAATATCATTGAATCTACGAACAGATCTCAGAAACACACCTATGAATTCTGGTACTGATGATAAATGGAAGAACTACCAGTTTCAACTTGACAGCAGGTTCAGGATTAATCGGAAATTTAACTTCAGTCTGAAGTATTCTGAAAATGGGATGGCTAAACAACTCAGTGGAGTTAATACCACTATTTATTCGTCCACTAAATTCCAGGTTAGCGGAAATGCTAATTACAAACTGTGGAAGTATCAAAACAGCAGTAATCTGAATATTGCTTATCAGAACCTTAGTAACAGCCAGCTTCTAACTATGCCGGGAAATTTTATGAACGTGAACTATTCACATAGTATGATAATGGGGCAGAGTTCCTTGTCTGCCAATGTTTTTTATAACAAAGAAATGTCAGCTTACGAACTGATCGGAGATCTGATTAATGGTGAAATAAGCTATCAGTATACATTTCTGGATGAATTAAACCTGTCTACAGCGATCAATTACCTCGAAAATGATCAAATAAGCCAACAGTATGGCGTGCGGCAAAGCCTGCAGGTGTTATCCGCTAAAAATTTTGATTTCAATGCATCTGCAGATATAAGAAAGAACCTGATAACCCCTGTTTACCCGGAGCTGTATCCTGCATGTCAGGTTGAATTATCCTTAAAATATTACCTGAACAAATGAAGCGCTATCTTATAACGGTTGTATTGTTTGCTGTTTGTTTCCAGGCACATAGCCAGCTGGCAATTCATTTTATTCCGGAATTGCATGGACGAAATATTGACGGGCTATTCGCATCAAGAATAATAAATAGTGGCACTCCTGCAAATGTGTATTTAACTATTGATGTTGAAAACGAAAATGGGAAAAAGCTACTTGGAATTTCTACCCGTGAGTTCCGTTTATTGCAAGGCAGCAGCACCATACCTGGTAGCGTAATTAATAATACCAATATCCAGTTTGCGAATTCCGGAGAAGCAAAATTCATTAAACAGAATGGATATTTTCCTCAAGGACAATATGCTTATATCTTCAGTCTTTACTCTGTACAAACCAATACTGTACTTATTCAGCAAAGCTTTGATTATTTGCTTGAACCTCTCACAGAACTTTTGTTAACCGAACCCTATAATCTGGACGAGATTTGCAATAATCGTCCTTTACTAAGTTGGCAGCCATCAATTCCAGCGGTTACAGGTACATTATATAGTCTCGTGCTCGCTGAGATTAAAAGTTCGCAGAATGCTGTAGAAGCATTAAATTATAATTATCCTATTATTAATCAGAAAGGTATTTTTTCTCCGGTATTTCCGTATCCTTCCATTGCAAAAACGCTGGAGCAGGGCAAAAAATATGCATGGCAGGTAACGGCCTATAAAGATCAAACCATTCTTAACCGCTCCGAGATCTGGCAGTTTACAGTAAACTGTGAAGAGACTGAAGAAAAGATTTTTAAAGATGAAGGGTACCGCAACATAGAGGATCTTTTAAAAGGAAATTATTATCTGGCAATCGGTGTTGTGAAGTTTTCTTTGATCAATTCATATGCTGAACAATCATTAAAATACACTATAGAAAGTGTGAATGTTCCGGATAAAAAGATCAGGAATCTGCCCAAAATAAAGCTGAAACGGGGTAACAATAAGATCATTCTTGATTTAACAAATCATTCAGGCTTCAGAAACGGCCATTACTACCTGCTTAAAATCCAATTGCCTAACGGGACACTGAAAACATTACGGTTTTTATATAAATAGACAATGAGAATATCAGTAATCATATTACTAGCAATTATTACATCCTGTTCGGTTGAAAGAAAACCGGCCTTTAGTGAGATAGCCGGAGAGAATTATACCATACAAGTGATGGCATTACCTATGCTCGATAATGACGGCAGAACATCGGGATATAAGGTAAGAGTATTACCCGCACAAAAAATTACAGATGGGCAGGGGAAACAACTACAGGAAAAGCTCTGGTATCAGACAGACAGTTGTTTTTATATAACACAAGGCATTGCCCGTATTAAACCTGAACTGGTACAACCGATTGCCACAGGTGTTGTAAACTGCTATGAGTTTATGCTGGTATTCGATGGTCTGTCAGTTGATGGGGATAATGAGGTAACACTGGTCTTCGACGACCTTCATATCACCAAAGAGAAATATCTGATCAAACTAATCCGGAAGTTATAATTAGTTTTTATTGAGATTATGAGATTCAGTAGTTCGTTAAGAAGGAAGATTGCGCTGGGGCTATTAGGCATCTGGATTACTAATATTCTTCTCCCTTCAGTTACTTATGGGCTTACATCAGGCCCTGCACAGCCGGAAACCGCCTCTTTTCAGCCGGCCGGAGTTTCAAATATGGTGGACCTATTTACCGGTGATTTCAAATATAATATACCGCTAGCAGATGTAGACGGTTATCCTATTAATCTTAATTATGATTCCGGATCGGGCATGGATGATGAAGCGAGCTGGACAGGTTTAGGTTGGAATTTAAACGTAGGAGCAGTTAACCGCCAGCTAAGGGGAATACCTGATGATATGTCTGGTGATGAGATCAGGACAGAGCATTATACCAAACCCAAGATAACAGTGGGCGGCAAGCTTACCGGGAAAATTGAAGTTAAAGGTAAAGGAGTTTTAAAAGAAAAGGCTAATGCCATGGGGTCCTTTACATTGGGAGTATTTAGTGATAATTATACAGGTATAGGTGCAGAGGTTGGGGCTAACGTTGGTATTTCATTTTCCCTGGCTAATGGAGGAGCACTCACTGCCGGCATGGGAGCCGGTGTAATTTCAAATACTGCAAGTGGCGTGGATGTTTCCCCATATGTTTCTTTATCATTAAAATCCGTTGTGGATGAGAAGACAACGGTTAATTCAGGGCTTTCAAGTTCACTTGGATATAACACCCGCTCGGGTTTGAAGAATCTTACTCTAGGAAGCAGTTTTTCTATAAGCCATCCTAATAAAATAAAGGATGCCGTTTCAGGGAGCTCGGGTTATAATATGGGAGGGTCGCTTATTTCTTTTAATACAGAACCACTGTCGCCCAAAATCCAGATACCTTATCGGTCTGTTTATGAGTCTTACAGTTTTGATTTTGGTGGCGTAGCCTGGGCAGTTTTTCTTAGCGGAGGGGGAACAGGATATAAGAGCGTGAGAACAGTGGCG
>DASWTL010000432.1:0-13613 GCA_036402155.1 Sphingobacteriaceae bacterium
AAAAAGAAAAACAGACACTGGGCAGTGAAAAAAACAGTAAAGCAAAAGTTTTATCTAAACTGACAAAACAGGAAAAATCACTTAAACAGCAGCTGGATAAAAAACAACGTGAAGCGGCTACGCTGGCAAAAGCCATTCAAACCGCTATCCGAAAAGAGATTGAAGCTGCCAGGAAGAAAGAGGCAGCACGGCTGGCTGCAATAAAGGCCAGGGAAGCAGCGGCGGCTAAAGCTGCGGCAGCAAAAAAAACCGGTACGGCAAAAGCTCCTGTTTCAAAATCCACTACCACCAGTTCGGGTAACATACTTTCTTCTGGGACAGAGAATCTTAAGCTCTCGGCGGGTTTCCTGGCAAACCGTGGCAAGCTACCCTCCCCGGTAAATAACGGCGTTATTATCCAGCATTTCGGTGCACAAAAATATGGTAAAGTAACTGTCTATAATGACGGTATAAACATCAAAGCACCTGCAGGATCATCGGTACATGCTGTTTTTTCTGGAGATGTAATCAAAGTTATATATATCCTTAACAGCTACACGGTTATGATCAGGCATGGAGAATATTTTACAGTTTATTCGAAAATGAAAAATCCTACTGTATCTGCTGGTCAAAAAGTTACGGTAAAACAAGTCCTGGGAACTGTGGCTACAGATCCCGTCGAAAAAACCACGGAGCTCCAATTTCAAATATGGAAAAATGGAGCTCCTGTAAACCCGTCAAGCTGGATTGCCCGATAGCTATCCCTTAACTTCGCGGATCCAATGCCTGATTGATCCTGTCTGAAAGATCCTGCAAATGATAAACCGTCATTTTATCTGAAACCGCAGGTAATACCGACTTTATCATCCTTTCAATTTCCCGCAGTTGTGCCCGGGTTATAGACACTGCATCCCCCTGGACAATCTGCTGGCTACCAGAAACCTGTAAAAAAGAAACCGGTGCAGGTTTCAGAATACTGATGAGTCTTTCAACATATATCTTTTGAAGATTGCGCCGGTATATGTCCACTTCCTTGTTACCCTTCAATTCTTTAAAAATACTATTTTGAAGGTCGGAAAACAGGTCGGTGATCTTGTACGCATTTCCACTGTCTGCGGCTTCGGCAGATAGAAGTTTATTCATTGTAGCGGCACTTATCAAACGATTAATAACAGATTCCTGCAAGCGTGAAATAATGGTCAGATGACTTTCACCCGTCTGGTCGGTTACATTCCGCTCAAGTAACCATACTGGTGTAGTAAATAACTGCTCATCCAGGAAAGTCATAGCCTCACGCTGCACAGCAACAGGTGTGTATTCATATACCGCACCCTTTTGCTCAACAGTTTTAGGAGTTTCATATATGCCGCCAATATTCTTTGAAACATGGCCCATGTAACGTCCAAATTGAGCAATTAACTGACGATACATATCTTTGAGATTCGCATAATCTTCATTTGGCTGTCTGGTCCAGTTGGTAAGATTTGGTAAGATCCGCTGCAGATTCTTAATACCATAAGCACTTGCTTTCATGGCATTATCCCCAAGGTCTTCGTTCTGTGAGCGTGGATCATCCGGATTACTCTCTGTACCGAACCATAAGCGCGAATTTTTTAATTTATTAACTGTTAATTTATTTAAAACAGGTATTTCAGCTTCCGGAGTAGCAGCATTTGGTAATATTTTATATCCCCATTCAATAGCCCATTTATCATAATCACCAATTCTGGGAAAAATGCCTTTACGACTGATCTTATCTTCAGGCTGTGCAACATAATTAAACCGGGCATAATCCATAATGGATGGCGTATGTCCGTTCTTCTCCACAAAACCTTTGTTTCGTAACTGTTCAACAGGTATAGTAGAGCTTGAACCAAAATTATGACGCAAGCCGATGGTATGGCCTACTTCATGTGACGATACAAAACGGATCAACTCTCCCATTAATTCATCACTGAACTGCATTTTACGCGCTTCCGGATCAGTGGCGCCAGCCTGTATAAAATACCAGTCGTGTAACAACTTCTGAACATTATGGAACCAATTAATATGACTTTCCATTATTTCACCCGTACGCGGATCGGAAATGCTCGGACCACTGGCATTTGAGATCTCTGAAGGTTTATATACGATTGCTGAATTACGTGCATCATCAAGGCTCCAGGTAGGATCTTCGGCAAAGGTTGGTGCAACCTTACCCATGATTGCATTTTTAAATCCTGCTGCTTCAAAAGCCTGCTGCCAATCGTTTACGCCTTTTATCAGGAATGGCACCCACTTTTTGGGTGTTGCCGGATCAATATAAAATATAATTGGTTTTTGAGGCTCAACAAGTTCTCCGCGTCTGTATTTCGCCATGTCCTGAGGCTTTGGCTCCAATCGCCAGCGTTTAATTAATTGAATTTCCTTTACACCGTGAGGATTGGCGTCAAAATCCGTATATCCTACTGTAAAATATCCCACACGAGGATCAAAATAGCGGGCTTGCATTGGCTTTTTTGGCAAGGCCACCAATGAAGTATTAAGTTCTATAGTTATTGACCCAAGAGACACACCAGGTGTTATAGCAGCAGGAACAGGAACAGGTGCGCCAAAACCACCAGCAGGCTTGCTGGTTTGGTTATATGTTTTTGTAGTGCTAATTTCAATATTCGTTGGGAAACTACGTATACCGTTAATATAACTGCGGTCGGTAATTTGTGAACCCAGACCAAAGCGTTTTTTTATCTCAACGGAAGTAAAATAAAATATTTCATTATCACTGTTTATATAATCGGTCACATCAATTACGCTTCCACGAGAATCCGGACTAAAAGCCGCTATGTTAAAGGCAGCTGCTATTGCGGCAATATTTGAACGGTTTACAGCCTGATACATTGACTTTGTACTGTCTGGGCTATATGTACTGAAAGATACCTTACGCAGAAAAACACGGTTACCAGGGCCTTTGTCAAACCGGATAATTGCACTGCCGATCTGATCTCCGGCATAACCTGCTGCACTCCGGATTTCGGAACCGGCCTTTGAGATCCGGCTTACTACCAGTATTTCCCTGTTTAACAGGCTGTCTCCAATTTCAAAAAAATACTTATCATCTACTTTATGAACTGTAAACAGGCCCTTTGTTGACAACGCTTTAGGGGTAATAACGGTATTATAAGGCTTAGGCTGTGCCTTAGCGGCTCCTGTACCGGGAAGCCCTGAACGCTTTACTGTATCTTGTGGAGGAACAGACGGTTTATCCTGCGCTTGTATTGCGGTACAAAAAACGGTTATTAAACAACTAACAGCCAGTGTTCTTTTCATTTATAGGTAGTTTTTTAGTGTCAGAAGGCTGGTTTTCCTTATACCTTTAATCAAAAAGGTTGTTATTGATCAATAGTTACCAGGAACTCCCTCAAAATATTTCATTTAACAAATATTATAAAATATTATGCTAGCATAGTATTGATTTGTAAAAATAATTAAGGATCACGCCTGATCTTAATTCATAACAGGAAATAAATCTTTACCGCGGATCTCGTGCTCACTCATCCTGGAGCAACTTTTCACCGTGCTTACAACGCATAAGTTACCGTTAATATATGAATTTCTTATGAGATATCAGAACATTTATGGACCAGAAGGTTCTCTATTTTGTTCTTCGGGATGTTCAACCATGGTCTTGAGATTTCTCTTGGTATAAGCTTCAATCTTATCGGTGGTAATAATGGCAATGCTAAGCCAGATGACACCAACGCAAAAGCCTGCTATGACATCGCTGGCATAATGCACTCTTAAATAAACACGGCTTATTCCAATTGCCAGGATAAAAAATATCAGAAACGCTACTATTCCTATCCTTATTGGTCTAATTAACTTTTTCTGCCTCCAAATGAAGTAAATTATTAATCCATAAAAAGTTACGCTGCTCATGGCATGTCCGCTGGGGAAACTTAGCCCTGACGCGGGTTCAAGTAAAGGGATGAGTGGTCGTGGGCGGTTAAATAGCATTTTCAATAGTGACATTACCAATACGCTGCTAAGTGCCACAGCCGGAATTTTAATTGAATACCACTTGTGTTTTTTAACAAATAGGAAATAAGCAATCAGCAATAAGTTCATGGTAATAAGCAGTTGATAATTACCCCATTTAGTAAGAAACAAGATAATGCTGTTATTCCGGGGGTTAATAAAAGAATCCATGAACCGGAAAGCATTCATATCAAACTCAACCTTATTATCAAGGAAAACATATTTTGCAATAAACAGAAACCCAACCAGTGATATAATGAAGATGGCTGCAGCAAGGGTAATTTCGGCTAAAAACAATAAAATGCCTGCAAAAAACTTTCGGTAAAACCTTTTTACTGTAGAAATCATTTTAAGGACAACATTAATAGTTTATTGAAGTTTGCACCCTTTTGGTTAAGTATCTAAGCCCTAAAACACTTCACCAATACTTTCTGTTAAAAATGCATGGAAAGATTAACATTTCAAACAATCACCACAAAAGATCTATCTGTTGATGTTACTGAAGTTGAGCTTCAAAATCAAAAAGATCGATGCTTCCGCATTACAACTGCAGATGGTGTAGAATCTTTTATTGCAAAAAGCAAAAAAGGGTTTTATTATGCTATAAATGATTCTCCTTTAAATGAGGAAGACATTGAGCAAATTGGAAAAAAGATCGAGGAACTAGGTAATTAGAATGTTAATAACCAGAGCAGCATATAAAAAGTAAAAAAACAACGCGTGTTTTTAGTTTTTGGCAAGGTATTTATTCTAACCTAACATGAAAACTTAAAACATCAAAATTATGAAAATTACAACCTTAATGCTTACAGGAATTGCAGCAGGGGCTGCTGCCTGGTATTTAATGAGTACAGAAAACGGACGACGCGTCTCTAATCAGGTGGTTGGATCAATTAAAGATAAAGCCACAAACACTATTGATCAGATAAAAGGACAAATGAATAGTGGTCCGGATACTAACACTTACTGAATATAATCTTAGGGATTATACTTTAGTATTTAATTTTCAATTTCTCTCCCGGAATGAAGATTTGTAATGTGAATGGTTCAAACATGTGATATGTCCTTTTCACATACAAATCTTCAGTTTCAGGAGCTTAAAAATTGTTTCCTGCCTGCAGGCAAATATTCAAAAATTTCGTTCCTGACTATCTTCTCCTGGTTGTCCCTAACCCTCTGTCAATTGAAAACTGTCCTGGCCCGGTAAAGAAAAGCACTACAAACATTCCAAGGAAAATCAATGCAAGTTCCTTAGTTGCAAAATTATCCGTCACATGAACAATAAAGAACGCTACTGCCATATTAATTATTAATGGTATCAGTGCAATTCTGGTTAATAATCCTAAAACCACAAATAAAGCACATAGTACCTCGGCAAACGTTGAAAGATAAAGAGATATTTCCTGCCCTAATCCAACAGGATCTCCAAACTGCAAAGTACCTGAAATAATTTTCTGAAGCTTAGGAAATCCATGTGTTAAAATTATGCCTCCCGAAACCAGACGCAACAATAATAACCCAAAATCTAAAGAAAGTGGAGATGTTGAAAGAAATTTTGACTTCATACGATTTGGTTTAATTATAAGTTAACGAAACTTCAGAACATAATGTTTGCCTGGTTTGAAGAAGTATATTGAGTTTTTCATAAACAATTTCAATTATTTTCTTATTAAGAAAGTAGATACCGGGTCAATATGCGCTCTCTAACATTTGATAATCTCTTCGGGGCAATCCCACCTGCGCTGATCATCCAAACAGATGCACCAACTTATACACTGTTAAAAGCCAACGAAGCATATCTTAAAGCAACCCGGTTAAACTCTCACGAGATTATTGGCAAGAGCTTGTTTGATACTTTCCCTCATAATTCATATCCGGACACGGGAGATATTGGAGGAATAGATACTGCACTGAAATGGGTCATAGAAAAAAAAACACCATACTGCCTCCCTGCCCGTCGTTATGATATCCCCATCAGCGGCACCGATAATTTTGAACAAAGGTACCTGGTGGCTAACCATTCCCCAATTTTTGATAATAAAGGTGAGGTTAAATATATCTGCCAAACCATTATGGATGTCACCAGTGCGGTTCATCTGGCTAAAGAAGATCATTTTGCACTGGAGGTTGCCGAAAGTAAGCGCAAGCAACTTTATTCGCTATTTATGCAAGCGCCGGTGGGGATTGGTGTATTCTTAGGAGCGAATTATGTTGTTGATATGATCAACCCAAACTTAGCCAGGCTTTATGGAAAAACTACAGATGAATTATTAGGTAAACCCATATTTGATGTACTTACAACAATTAAAGGAACAGGTTTTGAACAGTTTTTGGACAATGTACTCAAAACCGGACAACCTTACGTAGGTACAGAAGCCATGTTACCGCTGATACGCGATGGTCAGGTAGAAAATATTTTCTGCAATTTTGTATACGAGCCATTCAGGGATGAAACTGACCAAGTTGTTGGTGTTGTAGCTGTTGCTGTTGATGTTACTAATGAAGTAATTGCTAACCGTAAACTTCAGGAAAGTGAACAGCGTTTGAATATGGCGCTTCAAAACTCTGAAGCCGGAGTTTTTGATACCGATCTTAAAACCGGAATAACCGTACATTCTTTACGAAACGCACAAATTTTTGGATATTCAGATAATCATTGGGAATGGACCGTAGAAAAGTTCATGGACCATGTCCACCCAAAGGATCGTGAACGCATCAGACAAGAGTACCAGGCATCATTGGATTCCGGCAATGTAGATCTTACAATGAGAATAACCAGAACGGATGGGGTTACCCGTTGGATCAATATAATCGGTAAACATATATTTGATAAAGATCATAAGCCTTTACGTTGTGTGGGTACGACCTTAGATATTACTGAAAAGAAAGAACTTGAAAAACAGAAAGATCAGTTTATAAGCATGGTCAGTCATGAACTTAAAACGCCTCTCACTTCTATCAAAGCCTACTCCGATCTAATAGCTAAATTTCTTCCGGATGGCGCTAGTGAAAAGAACAAAGAGTTCCTGACCAGAATGCAGTCGCAGATTTGTCGCATTGAAGGCTTAATCCGGGACTTGCTGGATGTATCGCGAATGGAAAATGGCAAACTTTTACTGCACCGGACCCAATTTGAATTGAACACTGTACTGATTGAACTCGTAAATGACCTGCAAATGGTTAATCACACTCATCAGCTGATTATTACGCAGAATGATGCAGCAACGGTCTTTGCCGATCGGGACAAATTAATACAGGTAATTACCAATCTGATTAATAATGCCGTAAAATATTCACCGAAATCAGATAAAGTCTTAATTTCATTAAGCTGCAACCAGAATCATGTGATATTCAGTGTGCAGGATTTTGGTGTGGGAATTCCTAAAGAAAACCACACCAGGGTTTTTGACAGGTTTCACCAGTTGAGTAATGTGAAACAATTCTCCGGCTTAGGCCTTGGTCTCTATATTTCAAGGGAAATTATACATTCAGAGGGCGGTGAAATATGGTTAGAATCTGTAATCGGCCAGGGATGCATATTTTATTTTACACTTCCAGCCGATAAAACTTCCTGTAATTAATACCCTAAACAGACGAAACCAGTGCCTGCTTATTGTACTTATTGCGATATTCAGCCGGCGTTAAGCCTGTAATCTTTTTAAAAAGATCACGAAAAGCTTTCGTATCGGTATATCCAACATCAAACATTACTTCATTTATATTTTTTAAGCTTTTCTCAAAGCTTCGTTTGGCAGCCTCAATTTTAACCCGCTGAATATATTCCAGCACCGTATTATTAGTTGCCTTTTTAAATCTCCGATCAAAACTCCGTCTTCCAATTGCAAATTTATCAGCAAGCTGATCTACCGTTAATTTATCCTGATAATTGGTCTCTATAAATTCCTGTGCCTTTTTTATTTCAGCATCCTGATGATCTCTTTGACCGCTGAACATCATAAATGCGGCCTGGCTTTCCCGGTCAATATCGATGGCAAAAAACTTAGACGCCAATATAGCTGTATCCCGATCGGTATACTTCTCGGTCAGGTATAACAATAAATTCCAATATGAACTGGCGCCTCCGCTTGAATAAATACCCTGTTCCTCTGTAATAATATTGCCATCCACCAGATCCACATCAGGGAACATGGTTCTAAATTTATTTGCATGAAGCCAATGGGTAGAACATTTTTTGCCGTTCAATAATCCGGTAGAGGCCAAAAGAAAGGCGCCAATACATAGTGAAGCAACTTCTGCACCGTTTCTATGCTGCTTTACTATCCATGGAATTAACTCTTTGTTTAATTCCAGCGCCATTTCAATATTTCCACTGATTGCGGGAATGAAAATCAGGTCTGTTTTTTCTATGTCCTCCAACAACCGATCTGCATGAACAGAAAACATACTATTATTCAAAAGTACTTCTTTCGAGGTACCAACCAGTTCAACTTTAAACAACGCAGGTTTACCGGAAGCTTCGAGAAATTGGTTTACAGCAGAGAATAAATAACATGGATCTGCAATGGCAGCCATTACTGCTGTTTCAGGAACAAGAATTGATACATGTTTCATATGATAAAGATACCAGTACTTTGTGTCTTATTCAACCCCCGGAAATGTCAATATCACACTGCATTAAATCTACAACCTGCCTGTAAATTTGAATGGTATTGATATGATTACATGTGACACCGGAGATTCTTATAAATCAATACAACATAATGAATAAGAATATGACGATAAATTCATACTTAACATTTAACGGTAATTGTCGTGAAGCAATGGAATTCTATCAGAAATGCCTGGGTGGCGATCTGATCTTCCAAACAATCGGAGAATCGCCGATGTCTGAAAAAATTCCGGACACAATGAAAGATTACATATTGAATGCTACCTTAACAAATGGTTCTTTAATCCTGATGGGTTCAGATATGGGAGGCGACCAACGATTAATTAAGGGAACTTCAGTTTCATTGATGCTGAACTGCACCAGTGCAGCTGAGATTAATAATTGTTATGAAGCACTTTCTATGGGCGGTCAACGTAATAATTCGCTGGAGGACACATTCTGGGGAGCCCTGTTTGGCGATTTAACCGACAAATACGGCAACCATTGGCTGCTTCATTTTGATCAGGGCAAAGCTATTAAGTAAGAGCTCAGGGGCCGGATCATATTTTTTAAATCATTTTTGTAAAAGCGGCAGTTCAATTGAGAACGTAGATCCCTCCCCATATTCACTTGAAACGCGAAGTTCTCCGCCATGCGCTTTTATTATCTCTGACGAAATATATAATCCCATCCCCAACCCTGATGTAAGAAACTTTTTATCTTCAACTCTGTAAAAACGTTCAAAGATCCGTTGTTTTTGTTCATCAGACAATCCGATTCCGGAGTCAATGATGGCTATAACAGCATTACTTCCCTCCTTATGAGCCAGAATACTAATCTCAGTGCCTGCAGCAGAATATTTAACAGCATTACTTATCAGGTTCATTATAACCTGTTCCAAACGACCCGGGTTTCCCTTAACCAACATTACTTTTTCACATTCACATACTAAGTGCCTGTCCGGATATAAATGTGTAAAGTTTTCAATACACGTATTTACGAGATCACTAAGGTTAAAGTCGATAAGATCATACTGTAGCTGTCCGGCATGAATTTTACTTACATCGAGCAGGTCGCTTACCAATGTTTGCAGTTTATTTACGGCAGTTTTTGCTTTGTTGATATATTCAGATACTGCCGGTGGCAGATGCTGTTTCTTATATGCTCCTATAATTTCCAGATAACCTTTAGCGCTGGTCAGGGGTGTTTTAAGCTCATGACTGGCTATACTTATAAACTCATCGCGTTTTTCTATCTGTTGTTTTTGGTCTTCAATATCGGTACAACTTCCAAACCATGCAATAATATTACCGCTCTTATCTTTGAAAGGAAGCGCATATCCTAAATGCCAGTGGTACCGGCCATCATTTCTTAAAAATCTGTATTCTACTTCATATGGTTCACCGGTTGCCAGTGAATGAGACCATGCCCGGAGTGTGCCCTGAAGATCTGCAGGATGAATTACTTTTTCCCAGCCCCAATCTTTTGTTTCTTCAAATGTTAGCCCTGTATATGTATACCAGCGGTTATTGTAGTAGTCAATACTGCCATCAGGTTTTGAGGTCCAAACAATCACAGGAATATTATCCGCCAGAAACTTAAACTGCTCCCTGCTCAGATCCAATTCCTGGGTACGCTCTGCTATAAGCGCTTCCAACTGGAAATTTAAACCGCGTGTTATCTGCTCAACCTGTTCAAGCTGCTCATTTTTGATAAGCAGCTGTTTTTCAGATTCTTTCTGAGCCGTCAGGTCTGTCACTATTAAACTTAATGCAACACCATCTTCCAACTCCATTTGGTTGCATGACATCAGACATGGCTTATGTTCGCCATTAGCGGTGAGTAAGTTAATTTCACCTTTAGTATTGCTTGTCCACCCCTGGTTACTTAATTTTTGAAATTTCTGATGACATTCCAGTGGAATAAATAATTTGATACTCATACCCATCACCTTTTCAAGAGGTTTGTTAAGCATGGAGGCAAACTTTGAATTACAGTAAAGAATAGTTCCATCCTTATGAAGGGTTATTGCACCTTCATTCATCTTTTCAATAAAAACACGGTAGGCCTGATCAGCGCTTTTAAGGGTATAAAGTTCATGCCCATCTTCACCCTGAACTATTACTGCATCTACCCTTCCGGTTCTGATTGCATGGATGGCATCCTGTGCCTCTTCAAGTTGTATGCTCAGCTCCCTGTTTTCTTCTAAGAGCTGATCGTATGATTTCGGCGCTTCCACGTCATTTTTTTAAATCCAAACCTTTAATTATTACTTCAATGTTAGACATGTCGCCAACGAATCGCCTTTCAGGAAGAGGATATTTACGAATTAACAAAGGAAGAGCAATAATCTGATCTTCCTGTGCAAGTAAAGGTTGCTGGTAAATATCAATGATCTCTAACTCATACATGCCCTTTAAATACTCTTCACAAAGAACTTTTATATTCTCAATGGCCTTAACGGAGTTAATTGATGCGCCGGCGGCATATAACCGAAGCTTACATGTTTCACTATCAATTTTTAAATGATTTTGCCCGTCTGCACTTTCTGAATATTCGCTCATGAACTTTGAATGGTTGCAACTGGACGAATATTTAAACCGACAAGTACCTTTTCTTTATTTGAAAGATCACCTATAATTTTTCTGATAGGTTCCGGAACCTTGCGAACCAGTGTTGGTATCGCAAAAATCTGGTCGCCTTCAGCTAATTGTGGATTTACAAGTAAGTCAATCACCTCAATCCGGTATTGATCCTGTAAATGTTCTTCGCAATATTTTTTCAGGTTAGAAAGCGCAGTCATAGACTTAGGTGTATTACCTGCTATGTATAATCTTAGCTCCCACTTTTTATCTTCAGTTATCATTTTTTGTTTCCTTATCTCCAGAGTTATCCCTACGCCGATTCACCATTTCTTTCCTGGCTTTTTCAGCAACGTTTTTTTTCAGTTCCTCTTGTTCATAAACTTTATTTAATTCATCCTCCGCACTTTCGAATTCGGCTTGTAAATTAGCAATTTTAGCTTCCAGCATTTGTTTTCTTCTGGATATTTCCTTGTCCTTGCTTAAAACGGCATGATCCCTTAACGCAATTCCTGTTCGCTGCTCAATTTCATGCATTTCGCGTGCAGATCCTGTCAGCACGCCTTCAGGTCCAAGGTATACTTCAACCAGCTCAAGTCCTTTTTCGGTAATCACAAACTCGCGCACCTGGTTAGAATGCTTCATTCCCCGAGATTTCATGATGTACATACCACGGTTTCTCTCTCCGTTACTTTCGATATCGCGTACCAATATCCATGCATCTACTAACGAAGATACCCCTTCATCTGTTTGCTCATTTACAATGTTGTTTAAAGTAAGCGCGGTGAACATAACTGTTATATTTTCACGCTGAAGGAAATCGATCAGACGAATAAGCATGGATTTAACCTCAGCTACTGAACCCACTGTAACCAGATTGGTGATAGGATCAAGTATAACTGCATCCGGCTTAAACTTTACGATTTGTTTATGAATAGAGACGAGATGCATTTCAAGCCCATAAAGAGTTGGACGGGAGGCATAAAACCTGAGTAAACCACTGTTAATATGATCTTTAAGATCCATATTGATGGATGACATATTACGTATGATCTGGCTTGGCGATTCCTCGAAGGCAAAATACATGCATCTTTTGCCTGCACTACATACTGAATTGGCAAAACTTGCTGCAATACTGGTTTTTCCGGTTCCGGCAGTTCCGGAAACAAGGATGCTGCTTCCTTTAAAGAATCCTTCTCCGCCAAACATTTTATCCAGAGAGGGTATTCCCGAAGATATCCGTTCGGAGGAAACCTCATTACTTAATTCAAGCGATGTTACAGGCAAAACAGAGATCCCTTCTTCATCAATCAAAAATGGATATTCATTAGTTCCATGTACAGAACCACGATATTTTATGATGCGGAGACGGCGGGTAGAGATTTGATTGATTACCCGGTGATCCAGCAGGATCACACAATCTGATACATATTCTTCAAGCCCCTGTCGCGTTAACGATCCTTCTCCACGTTCTCCGGTTATAATTGCAGTCACTCCCCTGTCCTTAAGCCAGGTAAACAGTCTTCGAATTTCGGCTCGTAAAATATTCTGGTTCGTCAATCCCGAAAACAAATTCTCAATGGTATCCAATACCACCCGCTTTGCACCAATGCTTTTAATAGCATAATCAAGACGTATAAACAAACCTTCTAAATCATATTCACCCGTTTCTTCAATTTCACTTCGGTCTATATGAACATGGTCAATGCGTACTTTATTTTCGTCACGAAGCTTTTGGAGATCGAAACCGAGAGATGCCACGTTGGCAACAAGTTCATCAGCCCGCTCTTCAAAAGCCATAAATACCCCGGGTTCATTAAATTCTGTTGCACCACGAATAATAAATTCGATAGATAAAAGTGTTTTTCCGCTACCGGCTTCCCCACAAACTAATGTAGGTCTTCCTTTAGGCAATCCGCCCCTGGTTATTTCATCAAGCCCCGCTATACCGGTAGGCGATTTAGGTAATGTTGGGAAGGTGTTATTCCCTTTTGATACTATTGGCATATATGTAATTAATGTTTTTCCATCAGGTGTAATATTCAGCAAACACCTAAAAAATCACACTTACAGACAAACCAGCATTTTAAGTAAATTGTTTTCCTAATAATTATCTAATTCTTACCTTTTAAATAAGAATTAAAGGAGTAGTCAAAGGAATCCCCCTTAGCCAATTAATCTTCAGCACCAATCTAATCTCACTTTAATTGTGCCGGAAAATTGGGACTTCATAGATATTTACTGATTCCAATTATAAGAAAATTAACAAAAGCAAAAAAATAATACGAAATTTTTACGGAAAGACGTAAGCAGATCAAGTGTTAAATTACCGCATGCGTTAGTGGAATTAGATGATTAAATGACAATTAAAATATTTACATTAGTATTCCTAAATATGGCTCAAAATTTACCATTTTTCAATTGGTCAT
>DASWTL010000433.1:0-11614 GCA_036402155.1 Sphingobacteriaceae bacterium
AATGGATATCACCCAGAGCAAAGAGCCCAGGCACAACAGAATAAAGAGAAATAGTTTCAAGATTTGGGCTAAAGCAATAGCCCCAAATAGTTCAATAATCACAAGTTTCCCCCAGGTTGATTGTATAAGGTTATAACAATACTTGTGCCAATATGCCCCGGGTATCAGAACGGATTAATTGTGGGAGAAATGGTCTTATGAGTTTCTACCCAAGTCTTTAGGTTTAAATTCTGTGTTTCTCATAAGAGTAAAAGTTTCAAAATTATCTAGTGATTTACCGGTTTCAAACAGGACAATCAATCTCTAAGAATATTTTTTGCCATTTAAAAATGTTGTGAACTGTACTTAATCCCATCCAGGCTTTATTCATCAACTGCTTATTGCTTTTTGGACACATAGTATTATAAATTATACAATAAAATGAATAAACGCTTAAGGTGCTTTCGGTGTACGATAAATGTTTAATGAAAAGATATAAAAATTAATAGCTATTTGTTGTTGTATTGGCCCGCTAAATCATTGATAGTTATCTACTTGAAAAACCTCGTAGATAGAAAGTTATACAGGATTTTATAAATATTTCCGCTAAGTTTTTTACGTGAAAGTTTCAAAAATCAGGTGCCTTAATGAAGAGAATACCGGCAGAAGACAACCATAAACGACGAACTGGCATATATATTGTACAGGAACACACACATCACCTAATGTCATTAATATGAAAAACTTTTCTTTTACACCTGCCCCTGTTAAAATCAAGAAGAAGATTTTAATAGTAGACGATGAAATTAGTGTTTTAAAATTACTGGAATTTATCTTAAAAGAAGATTATAATCCAATAATTAAGAAAAGCGGCTTTGAAGCACTTTCAGCATTAAATAATGGCGAAATTCCGGATCTTATTATTTCTGATATGGAAATGCCTTATTTCAATGGCGCTGAATTTATTAAGTCTTTGAAAACGAGCGGTTATTTTAGAAATATACCGGTAATAGTTTTATCTGGTTCGGATTCGCTGGAGAACATAAAAGCGAAAATCCCCTATCAGATCAATGGATTTATGTCGAAACCTTTTAATCCGACATATCTCAAAGAAACTATCGGCACTCTTCTGAATTAACACCTTTTTTAAACACTTTTTACCTACCGCTCTACCTATGAATAATGATATAAACATTCTTTATTTTATAAACGAAAATGAAGATACTTTCCTTGAAACGTTTAGAAGCTCAAATTTTAAATTAAGACGTGCCAATCGTCTTTCAGACCTTTCCATAATTGCAGAAAGTTTTTCGGCTTCTGAACTGCATTCTACAGTACTTATTGAAGTTACACCTAAAAATTACGAAGAGGTTTTTTTAGCTGTTAAAGCCATAAGAAATAATTGGTATACTCGGGGCCTGATCATCATTTTTATACTAACAGAACCCAACGCAGCTATTACAGATAAGGCTATACAACTTGGTGTAAATGATTGCTATGTTCATCCTGTTCCTTTCGAGGATATTAAGGAACGTATAGTTTTCTTAAATACATTTTCTTTACTCAAATCAGAGATTAGTCCGGCTCCGGATCTTCCGGAACGGGATTTTAAAGTTCCGGTTCTAAAGCGGATCATTGACGTTGTAATTGCCTCTTGTGCACTTATCTGTCTAAGCCCCTTATTTCTTATTGTGGCAATCCTGATTAAACTTGACTCAAAAGGAGGTGTTTTTTATACCAGCAAAAGAGTAGGTACGGGATATAAAATCTTTGATTTTTATAAGTTCCGTACTATGCGGACAGGAGCGGATAAGGAGGTGGCTAATCTGCTTAAGAATAATCAATATGGTAATGCCGCATTTTTTAAACTTCAAAACGACCCCAGGGTTACTAAACTGGGAAGCTTCCTGAGAAATACAAGTATAGACGAACTTCCTCAGCTTTTTAATGTTCTTAAAGGAGATATGTGTTTGGTGGGTAACAGGCCATTACCATTATATGAAGCAGAGTTGCTCACTACGAATGAATGGGCCACCAGATTCCTGGCTCCGGCAGGCTTAACCGGCTTGTGGCAGGTAAGTAAACGGGGTAAAAAGGACATGTCTGAACAGGAAAGAAAAGAACTGGATAATTACTACGCCAAGAACTTTTCAATGTACATGGATTTTAAAATCATAATGAAAACCTTTCCGGCTTTAATTCAAAAGGAAAAAGTGTAATCGGTTAGCCTGATCTGGGTCACGGAGATAAACAAGATTTATTACCATCAATATTAACTTAATCGATTTTATATAATGAAAAAATTAGTGTCTTTATGCCTGGTTGTAGCCGCTGCTGTGACTTCTTCCCTGGCACAAGAATCAATTGTTGCACAAATTAATTACAATCAGCTTGAAAAATACATTGAATCTGCTCAGAAAAATTATCCTCGAAAACAGATTTTTGCCCAAAACACAGAAGTAGCACGAAATAATGTTCCTATAGCGCAGGTATCCTATCTGGATATTCTCAATGCGTCCTATATATACCGTCCTGATGACGCCACTGCTATAAACATGGTAAATCCTTATGTGGTTAACGGGTTTCAATTTGGCGTGTCATTAAACGTGGGGAACTTCCTTCAGAAACCTTTTGAAGTAAAAAAAGCCAAAGCAGAACTGAAAGTTGCGCAACTGGAAGAGAAAGAGTATGAATCGGTTCTGGCGAATGAAGTCAAGACCCGCTATTATAATTATATCTATCATCTGAATGAATTAAAGCTGAGAACTCAGGCGGCTCAGGATAATAAAACAGTTGCAGATGATCTGCGCTACAAATTTGAAAAGGGTGAAATTACCCTTCAGGGATACAATACTGCCCGGGTTAGTTCAACCGGATCAAGTTCAGACAGGATACAGGCAGAGCTTGAATTCCTGAAAGCAAAAGACGCATTAGAACAAATAATAGGTAAAAAATTAGAGGAGGTTAATTAATCAAACCGAATAAAATGGAGACGAATAAATTTTTAAAACTTTTAAAACGGCATTTATGGGTTATCATACTGGTACCCTTACTTACTGTATTAGTGACTTACCTCCTGGTAAAAGATTTTCCCGAGGAGTATAAATCAGAAGCACAGATATCCACCGGCCTTGCTGATCAGTCACAGCAGATGACTTCTAATCAGAACATGGATTATTTCCGTATCAATCAGCAGTTTTCAAGCATGATTGAAATGATGAAAATGAAGAAGAATATTGATATTCTGTCTTATCATTTGATCCTGCATGATCTGAAATCGCCCCAGAACGCGTTTGTGAAATTAAGTGATGATGTTGAAAAACTAACACCGGCTGAAAAAGCGGATGCGATAGCTTTTTATTCCCGAAAGTTGTATGAAAAATCCCCCATTACTGTAGCAGATAATGGGAAGATAAAATATTATGACATCCTCAGATCGATGGGTTATGATGAAAAATCCATCAGGAAAAATCTGGAAATAAACCGTAATGATAACAGTGATTTCATCAGTGTGGAATATGTATCTCCCGACCCGCTTTTATCAGCATTTGCAGTAAATACATTATCCACTGAATTTATAAACAATTACGGACTGACTGTCAATCAAAATCAGGAAAAATCAATTGCGTTACTGGATTCTTTGCTTAAGAGTAAGGAGCAGGTGATGAATGCTAAAAATTCTTCCCTGAAAAATTATAAAATGGAGAACGGGGTGTTAAACTTAGGTACACAGTCGGACATTCTCTATGCGCAAATATCCGATTTTGAGCAGCGTAAGGCTCAGGCGATCAGGGATATACAAGCTAACCAGGGTGCGATAGCCGGAATTAACAGTAAGTTAAACAGCAGCAACTCCAATTATGTCGGCGGATCTGTAGTAAAAGATAATAATGACATCATAAACCTGAGAAATCAGCTGCAAATTGCCAATGAGCGGTATGTTGATAATAACTTTAACCCGGCGGATAAGCGAAAAGTCGACTCGCTGCAAAACCTGTTATCAAATCAGGTTTCGCGTACGTCTGACAGGTATTTAACAAACCCGGTAGCAGCAAAGGAAAATTTGCTGGAACAAAAAAGATCACTGGAAGTTGCGCTTGACCTGGCTAAAAATAGTATCCGTTCAATTGACCGGGAATTGGCACAGTTAAAAGCAAAATATAATGCTTTAGTTCCATTTGATGCAGGTATTCAGGGATATGAAAGAGATGCTGAAGTAGCAACAAAAGAGTATCTGGAAGTATTAGAACGCTACAACCAGGGGAATATTGAAAAAAGTGTAGGCCTCCGATTGAATATAGCTCAATTAGGATTACCTGGGTTGCCTTTAACTTCTAAGCGACTTCTTTATACTTCATTATCAGGCGTTTCGAGTTTGTTTCTATGCTTGCTTGCCCTGCTTATTATCTTTTTGCTGGATCATTCAATTAATAACTCCCGTCAGCTGGCTAAAGTAACTCATACACCAGTACTGGGGAGCCTGATAAATATTAAAGAGCCGGCTACTGATATGAAGCTGATCTGGAATAATAATTCGGATTCTAAATATTCCTTATATAAGGATATGCTTCGCTCGTTGAGGTTCGAAATCGATCATCAATTGTCGTTGAATAATAATGTTTTGGGTATTACCAGTCTGAGGCCCGGAGAAGGGAAGACTTTTCTTGCACGCAGTCTTGCTTACGCTTTCGCTATGACCGATAAGAAGGTTTTACTCATCAGTGATACCGAACACCAGGATGTAAAACACAAGGAGTTACCGGCCGGCCAGTTGTTTGAAAATTTCCTGGTTAAACGTGAAATTCAGAAGGAAGATTATATCACCGTGTTAAATACCAACTCTTCAAACGGTTCGCTTCTTGAGATTCAGAATGAGAAGAATTTGAAAGCAGGTTTCGAGATACTGAAGAATGAGTTTGATATCATCATAATTGATATCAGCAGCATGGGGAATACAAATAAAGCCAAGGAGTGGTTATTGTTTACAGATAAGAATATCTCAGTATTTGAGGCCGGTAAAAGCCTGAATGAAAATGATAAGGAGTTTGTTTCATTTATGAAGCATCAGGAGGGTTTCCTGGGATGGGTTCTTAATAAAGTGCATATCCGTGAGCTTAACCCGGCAGCGCTTGCAAGCTAAACAATGAAAGTCCAGATTATAAATGATGTTTAAAGTTAGTTCCCTGAAATGAGGCAATATATTCTTTCTTTGCCTGAGTTCTCAAAAAAGCTCCTGCTCCTGATATTAGGGGTTGTTACCGCTATAACCATAGGGTATTTTACCTCCCACTTCGGTTCTGTTGTGCCGGTTACCATACTGGTAGCGGTATTATTGACCACGTTGCTTATCGGGGTATTTAAAACCCCGCGGGGCGGGTTAATAGTATCTGTTTTTTATTGTTTCCTGTTTTTTGTCCTGGTAAGAGAGGCTGGAGGTTTTCCATTTGGAATAGGAATAGAATTAATATTATTACTAACATGGGGAGCCACTTTAGTAAAGTATAAAAATTACGATTGGAAATTAATAAAAAACGATCTGTTCTACCTCACGCTGTTCTGGTTTATCATGAGTGTTCTTGAGGTGGCTAATCCGGCAGGTGCGAGTGTAATGGGATGGTTGCAGGAGATAAGAACATCAGCTCTGTATCCGCTTTTATTTATACCATTGGCTTTTGTTCTGTTTAACAGGAATAAGGATTTAAATCTGTTCTTTATCCTGGTAATTGCATTGTCGCTAATTGCTGTATTGAATGGGATCCGCCAGGTAAATTTTGGATTATCTGCCGGCGAACAAAAGTTTCTGGATGAAGGCGGAGCAACCACCCACGTCATCTGGGGTAAATTGAGGGCTTTTTCCTTCTTCAGCAACGCCAGTCAGTTCGGAACATCACAGGCTCATATCGGGTTAATGGCATTCATCCTGGCGATGGGTCCTTTTAAATGGTGGAAACGGGCACTGCTGCTTCTTGCTTCCGGAGTTATTTTTTATGGAATGTTAATATCAGGAACCCGGGGAGCGCTCTTTGCACTTATTGTTGGCGGGCTGGTGGGTATTGTACTGAGTAAAAATTATAAGATATTGATAATCGGTGCGATCACAGTAGTGTCTTTTGTAAGCGTGCTGAAGTTTACCACAATCGGCAATGGGCACTATGAAATTTACCGTCTCAGAACAGCGCTTGATCCACAAGATGCATCGTTGAATACCCGCTTTATAAACCAGGAGATTTTAAAGGATTACCTGAAATCCCGTCCCTTTGGAGGGGGATTAGGAGTGACCGGTTTTTGGGGCGCAAAATACAACTCAGATAAGTTTCTTTCCAAAATTCCACCTGACAGTTACTGGGTAAAAGTATGGGTGATGTATGGTATTGTAGGCATGATGCTGTGGTTTGGCATGATGATGTACATTTTAGGAAAGAGTTGCGGCATTATCTGGAAGATTCAAAATAAGGGTCTGAGGTTTAAATTGATTGCCCTGTGTTCCGGCGCTGCGGGGATATTCTTTGCCAGCTACGGAAATGAGATTATTAACGATATGCCCTCCGCCATGATCGTATCTATTTCCTGGGCATTTATATTTCTTGGTCCCCGTTTAGACCGACAACTGTTAACTCAAAAAAATGATGATGATGAATAGTCCTTTAGTTTCTATTATTTCAGTGAATTACAATCAGTCAGATATCACCTGCGCTATGATTGAATCCCTCCGGAATCTTACCTACAGGAATATTGAGATCATCATAGTTGATAATGCTTCACCTGATGAAGATCCTGAAATTATCAAACAGCGATTTCCGGAAGTCAGTTTAATCAGGTCAAAGGTAAATCTGGGATTCGCAGGTGGCAATAACCTGGGAATAAAAGAAGCCAGGGGGAAGTATTTATACTTTTTAAATAATGATACTGAGGTTACCACCGGATGCATTGAGCCTTTGGTTAAGCTCTTTGAGGAAAATGAATCAGCGGGGATCGCGTCCTCCAAAATCATTTTTTATAATACCGATATTATACAATACGCAGGTTCAACCAATATTAATCCATGGACTGGCCGAAACAGAGGAGTTGGAAGCATGGAAAAAGATTCGGGACAGTATAACCATACAGGTGAAACAGATTTAGCTCATGGCGCTGCAATGATGGTTCCAAAACATGTAATAGAGGCAGTGGGATTAATGCCAGAAATCTACTTTCTTTATTATGAAGAGTTAGATTGGTGTGAAATGATTAAAAGAGCTGGCTATAGTTGTCATTTTGTAGGCGAATCTGCCATCTATCATAAAGAATCGATGTCTGTGGGCAAGTCGTCGTTGTTAAAAACATATTACATCAACCGTAACCGGCTCCTTTTTATCAGAAGAAACTTTTTTGGGCTTCAGATGTGGTGCAGCTACCTGATGTTCTTATTTGTTGCCATCCCAAAACGGCTTGTTGTTCATGCTTTACATGGCGAGTGGAAACACTGCAATGCTTTATTGAAAGGCGTAGCATGGAATGTTAAAACTCAGCAGGTCACCGAAAGGCAAATGAACTTAACGTTGGCAAATAACTAGTACTGGTACTTTAAATTTTAGATATCATGCCTCTTGAACTATTTATTATTCCTGGTATAGCATTTTTAATACTGGGCTTTATTAACGGAAAAAAAGCTTATAAAAAACTTAATCCTTAATAATTGTTTTTAGAGAGGTTTATTAAGTGTTTCGATGTCAGTAACAGCAAAAATTAAAGCTAATCCGGTCCTGAAAAAATTGGCCCTCAGATTATTAATTCCTGAAAATGAATACAGGCCGCGGCTCTGGGTAAAATGGTTTTTAAACCCGTTTAAACATCGGCATGGAAAAGGATCAACTATTAGAAGTTCTTCCAGAACAGACCTTTTTCCCTATAATAAATTTTCGCTGGGCAATTATTCTATAGTTGAAGATTTTACAACCATAAACAATGCCGTTGGAGATGTGATGATCGGTGAGAAAACCATTGTGGGGATGGGATCAGTGATTATTGGTCCGGTGAGCATTGGTGATCATGTAATGATCGCTCAGAATATTGTCATGTCGGGCTTGAACCACGGATATGAAGACGTAAATATTCCTCCCAGCGAGCAGCCCGTTACGTGCCGGGATATCGTAATATCAGACAATGTATGGATTGGCGCGAACAGTGTGATCACAGCCGGTGTTACACTAGGTAAACATTGTGTTGTTGGCGCAGGCAGCGTTGTAACCAAAAATGTACCGCCTTATACCGTAGTTGTAGGCAACCCGGCCAGGGTGATCAAAAAATATAACAGCGAGAATAATACTTGGGAAAGTGTAGTGGCTATAAAAGAATAACTATCCTTTATGTTAACAAATACAACCAATAGAGACATAATCATAATCGGGCAGCAACCCTGGGATACTGAAATAGGAAGTAATTGCAAGGATATTGCCTTAGAAATGAGTAAATCCAACAGGGTTCTTTATGTCAATTCTCCATTGGACAGGGCCACCCGCATGTTAAGCAGAAAAGATCCCAAAATAAATAAAAGGGTAAATGTTATAAAAGGTAAAGAAACCGGCCTTGTAAAGATCAAAGAAAACCTATGGAATTTATATCCCGATTGCATGGTGGAATCTATTAACTGGATAAACAGCGGTTTTATATTCGATACAATAAATAAAAAGAATAATCAAAAGTTCGCCAATTCAATAAAGAGAGCATTGGAAGTGCTTGATTTTAAGGATTATATATTGTTTAATGATAACGAAATGTTTAAAGGCTTTTATCTGAAGGATTATTTAAAGCCTGAGTGCAGTATCTATTATTCACGTGATTATATGCTTGCAGTAGATTATTGGAAAAAACATGGAAAACGACTGGAACCACTACTGATTTCCAAAAGTGATGTCTGTATGGCAAACTCCACATACTTATCCGACTATTGTAAAAAATATAACTCCAATTCCTTTTATGTAGGTCAGGGCTGTGATCTGAAGATGTTCGGGGATGTGCCTCAAATCCCGGAAGAATTAAAGGAAATTAAGAAACCCATAGTTGGGTATGTTGGAGCTTTGCAATCCATCAGGCTTGATATTAATCTGATAGCAGAAATTGCAACTGCGCGCCCGGAATGGTCAATTGTCCTTGTGGGTCCGGAAGACGAGAAGTTTAAGTCAAGCATTTTGCACACACTGTCAAATGTGATCTTTCTGGGCATGCGCCCTGTATTGGCCCTGCCGGGATATATTAACTCATTTGATGTTTGTATAAACCCGCAGGTGATCAATGAGGTTACTGTAGGAAACTATCCCAGAAAAATAGATGAGTACTTAGCCATGGGCAAAGCAGTGGTTGCCACACGAACCCGTGCTATGGATATTTTTAAGGATCATGTTTACCTGGCCTCAGGTAAGGATGAATATCTCAAATCGATAGAAAATGCCCTGGCTCAGGATTCTCCATTACTTTCTATTCAACGAAAAGAGTTTGCCGGCCTTCATACCTGGGAAAACTGCGTACAGGAAATATATAAAATACTGGATGATCATTTACCGCAGCCCAAACATTTAGAAGTCAATATACACACAGAAAGAGATACGACATTAATATAGCATGAATATAGTTTTGACCATCTGGATAATAATACAAGTTGTTATAGGCATTCACCTGATCCTGCCTTTTGTTCTTTATCTTCTGAATCTGGTAAAAGGAGGCCGTAAAAGTAAGCCGGCTGAACCTTATAATGCTGATTACGCGATTATTGTAACGGCATATGAACAAACAGATCTGTTGCCATCGGTGGTAGAATCCATCCTTCAGGTTAATTACTCAAATTATCTGGTGTATGTAGTAGCCGACAAATGTGATATTTCGGGATTAAAATTTAACGACCCTAAAGTGATACTTTTGAGACCAGAAGAAACTCTTTCAAGTAATATAAAATCACATTTTTATGCGATCAAGCGCTTTGAAAGGGCTCACGACAGGATCACAATAATTGATAGCGATAACCTGGTTCATCGGGAATATCTGAATAAACTGAATGGCTTGTTTGATCAGGGATTCGATGCCGTGCAGGGAGTCAGGGAACCTAAAAACTTGAATACACATTATGCCTGTCTGGATGCAGCACGGGATATTTACTATCGCCTGGTTGACAATAAGCTATTATTTGAAACAGGATCCTCCGCAACGCTTTCAGGCTCAGGAATGGCATTTACAACTCAACTTTACAAAAATTGCCTTGAACACTCAAAAGCAGAAGGAGCCGGTTTTGATAAAGTGCTGCAGTATGAAATTCTTAAACGTGATGGTCGCATAGCCTTTGCCGAACACGCAATCGTTTATGATGAAAAAACTTCACATACAGATCAGCTTGTAAAGCAACGCGCAAGGTGGATAAATACATGGTTCAAGTACTTCTATCTCGGAGTAAACCTGACTATTAAAGGGATAACAGGATTTAGCTGGAATAAATTCATTTTCGGAGTGTTCTTAATGCGTCCGCCGTTATTTATCCTGATTTTTTTATCCCTGGTATGTTTTGCCATTGATCTGTTTGTTTTGCCTGGTATGGCTCTTGTCTGGATAGTTGCCATGGTATTGTTTGTCAGCATGTTCTTTATCGCATTTTCATATTTTAAAGCAGATAAGCTCATTTACAAATCGCTTATTAATTCACCTAAATTTATTTATTATCAGATAGCAGCTTTGTTACGTGCACGAAACGCCAACCAATTGTCGGTAGCAACAAAACACTACGTAAACACGAAATAGAATTATCACCATGCAATACCCGACAGCAAAGCAAGGTTCTACCATTGTTCAGGCAGTTATCATTAAAAATTATTTAGTACTCACTCACCTATGTTAAAAGATTATTTAAAGTTGTTTCTCCAAAAGATACTGGGATTCAAAACTTACCTGTTTATATTCTCTATTCTTACTATTAAGAGAACAAAACACGAAGAAGAATTTCTCTACTTCAATAAAATGATTCCCGACGGCGGAACTGTCCTTGATATTGGAGCAAATATTGGAGCCATGACTGTATTAATGGGTAAAAGTGCGAAAAACGCATTTATTTATGCTTTTGAGCCGATGCCTGAAAATGCGGAGACCTTAAAAAAGATAGTTAATTTTTATAAACTGAAGAACGTTAAGATTTTTGAGGCCGCTCTGGGTGAGCAAAAAGGTGAGCTTAAGATGGTTATGCCCGTGATCAGCAATATCAAGATGCAGGGGTTGAGTCATGTGCTTGAGGAAGGATCGGATGAAGAATGGAATAAAGGTGAGGTGTTTTCTGTTCCGGTACTTAAACTTGACGAAATTGAAGAACTGCGTAATGGCAACCGAATAACAGCAATAAAAATTGACGTTGAAAATTTTGAGTATCATGTTCTAAAAGGGGGCGAAGAATTGCTGTTGAAGCATAAGCCAATCATTTTCTGCGAATTGTGGGAAAATGATAAGCGTGTACTTACCCTTAATTATCTGCAGAATCTTGGCTATAAAGTACAGGTTTATGAAGATAATCAGCTTAAGGATTATACGGATCAGAAGGCCCTCAATTTCTTTTTTGTCCCTAATGCTGCATAGACAGCTTGATACGAAATACCTAAGAATTTACGCATACTAATTTCTTGAAAAC
>DASWTL010000434.1:0-4518 GCA_036402155.1 Sphingobacteriaceae bacterium
TTAGTGTTTAGTTTGCCTTTCTCATAGGTTGGAAGAGCCGTTAACTCATTGGCCATAACTCCCGGAAGGATCACATTCTTATAACCCTCGTGCAAATCAACTACCTGCATAGGAACTAATACCTTTCTGTCCTTGAGATTAAGTTCATTACCCTCCATGTCTAATACCAGGTATAAAACCTTATTTACCTCAGTATCAAACAATAAGTCATCAACTTCACCTAAGATATTACCTTCGCTATTCTTCACTGTCCAGCCCCTTATATCTGAATCGCCGGCAGCTATTTCATAATTACTTTTTCCTAATTCCTTTATATGGACAAAATTATTTTCTGTGGTAGACATAATCGTTTTGTTTAAGGTTATTAATTGAACTTGATATTCCTAACAAAGCCTATACGGAATTGCTTCATAAATATTCATGCCGGTAACATCGCCGGTATTGAAATAATTATTAACATACAGATAATAAATAACAGCTGCTATGATCACTAAAATGATCAGTACCCACAACCAGGTCAGGTTGTTTCGTTTGCGTTTAACATATAATTCTGCCATGATATCAACTTTTATTTAATAAACAATTGATAAACAACCTGCATGTATTTAAGTTTCCTTTATCTTAAGAAAATTAATATACACCTATTGAAAAGATAATATTCCGGAATGAATTTAACCTTCTGAGAGAAGGGTCCTTATAACGAGAGAAACCTCATCGATACCTGAAAAATACGGTATGATGAGGTTTGATAGTGACATTTATTACTTTAAACATGAAAGATATCCATGTTGGCACTTATTTTTTGCAGGCCTTTACAATTTCCATTGCTTCTTTTGTTGATGCTATCAGTTCATCATATTTCTGATTTTCCATCACATCTTTGCTAATCAGCTTACTTCCCATTCCCACAGCGCTGACACCGGCTTTAAACCATCCGGAGATATTATCTTTATCTAATTCTACCCCACCGGTCGGCATGAACAGAATACCTGGAAAAAGCTCTTTAATTGTAGACATAAAAGCCGGACCCAGAATATTTCCGGGAAAAAGTTTCACGAACTTTGCTCCCAATTGTTCAGCTTTAATAATTTCTGAAGGTGTCATGCATCCGGGAACCCATAGTAATCCATTTTTGTCGGCTACAGCTGCAACATCTTCTACAAGCCCCGGACTTATAATATAGTCTGCACCCGCATCAATAAAGGCTTGCGCACTTTCTGCATTTTTAATGGTGCCCACCCCTAAAAGCATGCCATTTAGTTCGGTATTGCACACTTCTTTCAGCTTTTTAAAATTTGTGAGCGCCGCTTCACCACGGTTAGTATATTCTACTGTACGTATACCTGCCTTATACAGGGCCTTTAAAATATTTACACTAACTTCAGTATCCTTATTAAAATACAATGGGAGAATACCCTGCTCAGGGATTAGTTGTAATAATGCTGCTTTCTTATCCATATAGACTTATTTTATAGTAAAAAGTATCCTTAATGCTAAAGTAGAAAATTTATGTAAACATAATTCTTTAAAACCAGATGCTAATATAAAGCGGAGAATATCTACGTAAACGATTTCGATAATTTTCATAAAATTACTGCTCTTTTAATTGTCATTAAATGTACTTTTGAGAACCCTCTAACCAGGCTATATTTTTAACCACTTTTTCATTATAAATAAGTAGAAACCACAATGTCTAAGAAAGTTGTAACACTCGGAGAGATCATGATGAGATTATCAACTCCCGATTTTAAAAGATTTGTACAAAGCGATAGTTTTGATGTGACTTATGGCGGCGGTGAAGCTAACGTTGCTGCTGCGCTTTGCAACTATGGCTTAAACGGAACTTTTGTAACCAAGGTGCCAAATAATCCTTTGGGGCAATCAGCTATTAACCATCTGCGCAGATATGGTGTAGATACGCAGTTTATAGCAAGAGGAGGAAAAAGACTAGGCATTTACTTCCTGGAAACCGGAGCTTCCATGCGTGCATCACAAGTTGTGTACGACCGCGCGGACGCATCAATTGCCGATGTTGATATCTCTGAGTTTGATTTTGATAAAATCCTGGAAGGCGCAAGCTGGTTTCATACTACCGGTATTACTCCTGCCCTGAGTGATAAAGCTGCTGCATTAACTGAAGCTGCTTTAAAAGCTGCGAAAGCGAAAGGCATTACCACCAGTATTGACCTGAACTATCGTAAAAAATTATGGAGTAAAGAAAAGGCTCGCGAAGTAATGACACGCCTTTGCCAGTATGTAGATGTTTGTATAGGTAATGAAGAGGATGCTGATACTACCCTGGGCTTTACAAGCAAAGGTACCGATGTTACCAAAGGTGAGTTAAACCTTGACGGATACAAAGATGTGTTTCAGCAAATGAAAGAGAAGTTTAACTTTAAATATATTGCTTCCACCCTTAGAGAGAGTCACAGCGCGTCAGATAATGGATGGTCGGCATTAGTTTATGATGGTAATGAATTTTACCACACCAAGCAATATGAAGTTCGTATTGTTGACCGTGTAGGTAGTGGAGATTCTTTTGCCAGCGGCTTTATTTATGGTTTGGTAACCGGAATGGCGATGAAAGATGCAGCAGAATTTGGCGTTGCAGCTTCAGCTATCAAACACACGATCCCGGGAGATTTAAATCATGCTACATTATCAGAAGTGAATGACCTGGTAAAAGGTGATGGATCTGGTAGGGTGCAACGGTAATCGTTGGGGTTCCAGAATTTAGAATCAAGAGTATCCGCGCGAATTATAACGTGCGGATACCTGCTTAAACACATTTAATTGAAAAAAATCATGATCATAGATTCTTTAGCAAATGCAGCTAAATACACTAGTTTACACCCTCTCTTTGCAAAGGCCTTTGAATTTATAAATTCTCAGGATCTGTTAACTATGGAATTAGGCAAGTATGAAATTTCTGAAGGTCTTAAAGCCATTGTTTCAGAAAAACAAGGCATGACGGCGTCTGAGTCTGAAGCTAAATTTGAATGTCATAATAAGAATATTGATATCCAGCTTTGTATAAATGGCGCTGAAACTATTGGCTGGAAACCCCGTGAAAGCTGTATGTCACCAAAAGGCGAATATAATGACGAAAAAGATGTGGCATTTTACAACGATGCCCCTGACATGCATTTTGATTTAAAGAACAACCAATTTGCCATATTTTTTCCTGAGGATGTTCATGCGCCTATGATCAGCGATGGAATAGTAAGAAAGATGGTCGTTAAGGTGTTGATTTAAGAGGTTTTCAGGAAAATAGCCAAAAGAATTTATCTTTTAAAAAGGCTGGCATTGCGCCAGCCTTTCATTTTTTTACCATTTGAAATATTGTTTTGCGTTGTTGTAACAGATATCCTGAATGATCTTACCAATCCACGGAATATCATTTGGCAGTTCTCCGTTTTCAACTTCTTCACCAAACAGGTTACAAACAATCCTCCGGAAATACTCATGACGGGGAAAGGAAAGAAAACTTCTTGAATCCGTAAGCATTCCAACAAACCTGCTGATGAGCCCCATATTAGAAAGGGCGTTCAATTGCTTGGTCATCCCGTCTTTCTGATCCAGGAACCACCAGGCCGAACCAAACTGCACTTTTCCGGCAACAGAGCCGTCATTAAAGTTTCCGGCCATTGTAGCCATTAATTCATTGTGAACCGGGTTCAGATTGTATAAGATCGTTTTTGCCAGCTTGTTTTCCGTATCGAGTTTATTCAAAAATTTCGACAGGCTCCTCCCCTGACTAAAATCTCCCATTGAATCCCATCCCGTATCAGGACCAAGCAGATTTAGCATCCGGGTATTGTTATTGCGAAGCGGCCCCAGATGATATTGCTGTACCCAGCCCTTCTCATGATCCCAGAAAGCAAAGTGGATCAGCATTGCAGATTTAAACTTTAAAATCTCAGTTTGCTCCAGCTGTTGTTCATCACGGATCTTTTTGAAGATTGCTGCTATCTCTTCATCCGTATAATCTTCAGCATAAATATGTTCCAATCCGTGATCAGAAATACAGCATCCATTTTCTGCAAAATAATCATGCCGCTTCTTAAGGGCCTTCAAATAGGTCTCAAAATCAGAAATATCCAGATCGGTTACTTCTTCCAATTGGGTAATATAGGCATTAAGCGTTTCCGTATTGTCCGCATTCATTGCCCTGTCAGGACGAAATGCAGGTCGCACCTGAATATCACACCCATCCGCAGCTATTTTTTGATGAAATTCTAATGTATCCACCGGATCATCGGTTGTACATACAATTTCAACGTTCATCTGTCTTAACAATCCGCGAACAGAATATGATGGTGTTTGAAGTTTGGCCGAGGTTTCTTCATATACCTTTTTAGCATTACTTCCGGACAGCACATTATGAATACCAAAGTAGCGCTGAAGTTCGAGGTGTGTCCAATGAAAAAGCGGATTTCTTAACGTATATGGCACCGTTTCAGCCCATTTTTCAAATTTTTCGAAATCCGTTGCATTTCCGGTGATATACTTTTCATT
>DASWTL010000435.1:0-2113 GCA_036402155.1 Sphingobacteriaceae bacterium
ATAGTGTAGGATTCCGTTTTTGACCATTTTTAAGCGTTCTGAGGGACTTTACCTTTTAAATGATTGAAATGTATCTCAATGTGGTTTTGTTTTATTTTATCGCCTTATTTAAAGGCATGATTTTATTTGTATAAATAATTAATAATCAGGACTTTATGTATTATCTTCCTAAATGTACCATCAAAACCGAAATATCGGATGGTGTAACTCCTGAAATCCGCGATGCCTGGCCCAATGTTCGTGGTTTTATTTTCAATAATTTTTCTCTTGCCTCTTTCGAAAGTGAAACTAAGGTTTGGTAGTTAAATTCAGGATTTATTTCCTGGTCCTCCATACGTTTCATTTTATTAACTATTTCATTCTCCTTCTCAAAGTAACTTTCATATTTCACATTGATCTCAGCATCTTCAATCGTTTCTTTAGATAAATTAGTAAGCAGCTGATCAAGCGTTGTGTCTATTTTTCGTAAGTCTTGTATGTTTATCTGCGGACGTGTAAGTAGTTGGAAAAGCCGAACGTTTTGTGTTAGTGCAGATGTTCCCAGTTCGTTTAGCAGTGTGTTAGCATCTGTTCCCGTGACAGATTTATTTTTCAGATAATTTACTACTTTTTGTCGTTCTTCAATTCTGGTTGTTACCCGCTGCAAACGCTCGTCATTAATTAACCCCAGTTTATGACCCAATGGAGTTAAGCGGATATCTGCATTATCTTGCCGAAGCAACAGGCGATGCTCAGCTCTTGATGTGAACATACGATAAGGCTCTTCTGTACCTTTTGTAACCAAATCGTCTATAAGAACGCCAATGTATGATTCTGATCTTTTAAGAATTAATTCATGCTGATCAGTTACTTTTTGATGAGCATTAATTCCGGCAATAAATCCCTGGCAGGCCGCTTCTTCATAACCGGTTGTTCCATTAATCTGGCCAGCAAAGAATAAATTCTTAATCCGTTTGGTTTCCAGTGTCAGGTCTAACTGTGTTGGCGGGAAATAGTCATATTCAATGGCGTACCCGGGTCTGAACATTCTGGCATTTTCAAAGCCCGCGATCTTAGTTAGCGCCTTATATTGTACATCCTCTGGTAAGGAGGTAGAGAATCCATTGACATAGATCTCAACTGTATTCCATCCTTCCGGTTCTACAAATATCTGATGCCGGTCGCGCTCAGCAAATCGATTTATTTTGTCTTCAATAGACGGGCAATATCTTGGACCAAGTCCTTTTATTCGTCCGGTGAACATGGGGGATTTTTCAAATCCCTCCTTTAGTTCCTGGTGGACACTGGTATTTGTGTAGGTAATCCAGCAGCATTTTTGTTTTTTTGGCAACTCTGTATCTGTGTAAGAAAACTTTCCCGGGTCGTTATCTCCCCATTGTTCTTCCATCTTCGAATAATCCAGTGATCTTCCATCCACACGCGGCGGGGTTCCTGTTTTCATACGCCCGCTTTCAAAGCCAAGCTTTACAAGTTGCTCTGTGATGCCGGTTGCTGCTTTCTCCCCTGTCCTGCCACCTCCAAATTGCTTTTCACCTACATGGATAATTCCGTTTAGAAAAGTCCCGTTGGTTAGAACAACAGAATCTGCTTCTATTTCTACGCCGAGTGATGTCTTGATTCCACATACCTGATCGCCTTTTAGAAGCAGGCCGCTGACCATATCCTGCCAAAAGTCAACATTCGGGGTTTGCTCCAGCATCAGACGCCATTCCTCCGCGAACCTCATTCTGTCAGTCTGGGCCCGGGGGCTCCACATTGCAGGGCCCTTTGAACGGTTCAGCATTCTAAACTGGATGGTGGACTTATCAGTAATTATTCCTGAATATCCCCCCATAGCATCCACCTCACGTACTATCTGGCCTTTAGCCACACCGCCCATAGCAGGATTACAACTCATTTGCGCAATGGTTCCCATATTCATGGTTATAAGGAGCACGGACGATCCGAGGTTCGCCGCCGCTGCTGCTGCCTCACATCCGGCATGCCCACCGCCTACAACTATTACATTATATTTTTTAAACATTCTTATATGTTCCACGTGGAACCTTTGCGCTATGTTCCACGTGGAACATAGCAGGGTTTAATTTTTAAGTTCAGACAATTCTAACCATCT
>DASWTL010000436.1:0-3634 GCA_036402155.1 Sphingobacteriaceae bacterium
AGAAATAAATCCGGTACATGAGTATACCACATCCGGAGATTTTGATGTTACACTGACCGCTTTTAAAAGTAATATATGCCAGGCAACTGTTGTTCATGGAACTTTTGTAATACGTCATGGGATCACCATGTTTATTCCAAATACGTTTACCCCGAATGGGGATGCGGTGAATGATGAATTTGTGGTAACCATCACTAATCTGACCAACTATCATATCCGCATTTTTAACCGCTGGGGTGAACAACTTTTTGAAGCTCATGATATCTTTGATAATTGGAAGGGATTGTATAAGGGGACGCAGGTACCGGTTGGGACGTATTTTTATATCATTGAGGCGCTTGATATAAATAATCAACCCATCAAAAACTCCGGGTCTGTTACCGTTATTCGCTGATGGATGAGCATCAACATAACAAATCGGGCAGGGCTGGTGTTATATAGTTAAATCAACTCACATTAGGATGAAAATATGGCTAATTGGCAACTGATTTCATTTCTCTGGCAAACCTCCGGTCAGGGGTATTTCATACGATCATCTCAATTCTTAACTCTCAATGCTCAAATCTATATAAATGAAGATAACCTTATTAACCATCGGTAAAACAGAAGATAATTACCTCCGTGAAGGAATAGAGAAGTATATAAAAAGATTAAAACATTATATTAATTTTCGCCTGGTAGAGCTGCCTGATGTTAAGAATTCAAAGAATCTATCTGAAGATCAGCAGCGATCAAAAGAGGCTGAACTGATAGCTAAGAAAATTACCAATACCGATCATGTTATTTTACTGGATGAAAGAGGCAGGGAATTTACCTCCATGCAGTTCTCGGGCCTGTTTAATAAAATGATGGTAGGAAGTGTACAGCATATCGTTTTTGTAATCGGCGGACCGTATGGGTTTGACCCTTCATTGCTTACACGGGCTGATGAAAAACTCTCTCTCTCAAAAATGACCTTCTCTCACCAGATGGTTAGATTGTTCTTTTTAGAGCAGGTTTACAGGGCATTTACCATAATTAAGGGAGAGCCTTATCATCATGAGTAAGTTGTGAGTATTGAGTAGTAAGTATCAAGTAGCAAGTAGTCTAATCCTGAATATATGTTTAAACCAAGGAATTACAGGTATAAGGGCATTAACCCGGGGGTGGAGCAGAAGCGCTTCTGGATAATGATTTTGATAGCGTTGGCGATAATTGCCGCTATTGCGTATTTCTTCTAACCCATTTAGCTGCTGCGCTTCAGGGTATTACTTTAGTTTAATATAAAGGTACCCGAATGGCTCTACATGATTGTCTGTAATCCATAGGGAATCGTTCTCGATTGAAATTAGTTGTTCGTTCTGACTTGAAAAATCATTAAACCTTATTGCATCATCCGGTTGCCCGGTGAAAATGCTGGTTACCATTATCAAATCATAAGAGCCCTGCTCAAAAGTTTGACCGTTATTATTCTTTTTATACTTATGATCCGGACTAAAAATCAACGTAGTTTTTGTACCAGCCGGCGGTAGTATTACCTGGTTACCTGTAAGTCCGCCTACAGCCTTAATGAATTCCCATTCACCTGGTAAAAGTTGATTCAGATCTGGTTTTCCCGTTTGTTTCTCGCATCCGTAAATAAACAAAAAGAAAAAAGCGAGAAGTGGATACACTGTTCTTTTCATAATACACGTGCTTATTTACCATTACGAAGAAATGTGGAGAATTGCTACAAAAACTGTCTTTTATTAAAATAATGTCAGCTCAAAAAAAAACTGCCCTCCAGATTTTCCGGAGGCCAGTTTTATTGTCTTGATTTACAGTTAATTATTTACCCAGCTTCGCCTGAAGATTAGTATTAATAGCTTCAAGGAACTCCTCGGTATATAAATAATCTGTGCCGTGCTCTACTTTTGGTTTAATAGTAATAGCAAGGTCCTTAGTCATTTTACCGCTTTCTACAGTTTCAATACAAACTTGCTCCAGCGCATGGCAGAAGTTTATTAACTCCTGATTGTTATCTAATTTACCACGGAACTCCAATCCTCTTGTCCATGCGAAAATAGAAGCAATAGGATTTGTTGAAGTTGGGTTTCCTTTTTGATGTTCGCGATAATGACGGGTTACTGTACCGTGTGCAGCTTCAGCTTCCATGGTTTTACCATCCGGAGTTACCAGAGTAGATGTCATTAATCCTAAGGAGCCAAATCCCTGTGCTACTGTATCTGACTGAACATCACCATCATAGTTTTTACAAGCCCAGACAAAGTTACCGTTCCACTTTAATGCAGAAGCAACCATGTCATCAATCAGGCGATGCTCATAAACTAATCCGTTTGCATCAAATTCAGATTTGAACTCCTTTTCATATACTTCCTCGAAAATATCTTTAAAGCGTCCATCGTACTTTTTCAGGATGGTGTTTTTAGTAGAAAGATATAGTGGCCATTTTTTCATTAAGGCCTGGTTAAAGCATGCACGTGCAAATCCGAAGATAGATTCATCCGTATTGTACATCGCTAAAGCCACGCCATCACCTTTAAAGTTAAATACTTCGAAAGATTGCTCTTCGCCGCCACCTTCAGGTTTGAATGTAATGGTAAGTTTACCTTTTCCCTTTGTCAGGAAATCAGTAGCGCGGTACTGATCACCAAAAGCATGACGTCCGATACAGATCGGGGCAGTCCAGTTTGGCACCAGGCGCGGAACATTCTTCATTACAATCGGCTCACGGAAAACAGTTCCATCAAGAATGTTTCTGATAGTGCCGTTTGGCGATTTCCACATTTGTTTCAGGTTGAATTCCTTAACACGGGCTTCATCCGGAGTGATCGTTGCACATTTAATTCCTACACCATATTGTTTAATGGCATTAGCCGCATCAATAGTAACCTGATCATTCGTTTCATCCCGGTATTCCATTCCCAAGTCATAATATTTAATATCAATATCCAGGTATGGGATTATTAACTTGTCTTTAATAAACTTCCAGATGATACGGGTCATTTCATCACCGTCCAGTTCGACCACCGGATTGGCTACTTTGATTTTTTGTGCTGACATTTTGTGCTATAATTAATAAGTGTTTTCTTAAGAGCCCCAAAGATATAAAATTTGCTTTATTGATGTTTTATTGAAACTAACATGCTGGTATCATGTTTTAAATAAAAAGATATAATCATGGGAAATAAAGATAAATCCTTTCCTGAACTGGAAAACCAGAATAATGACCGCGACAGGAAAATAAAAGATGAACTTGGTGCTGAAGTAGGCTCCGGAGATCTTGCATATAATGAAGAAGATAATAGTTATGAGTGGGATGTGAAAAGCGAAGATCCGGAGTATATCCATCCTGACCCGTATGATACCTCAGTGCCAAACGGTGGAGATTTCGATTCAGATTATGATGAAGCAAATCCTACTGCTGTAAACGAGTATGATAAGGATGCATCATTAGAAACAGACCTGGGCGATCTGGGAATGCACATCAGCAATGGCGATATTGTAGAATTAAATGATGTTGATGAAGAGTTATCGCAAACTCCGGAAGATGAGCGGGAAGATCTTGATGAAGAAGGTTATCCGAAAAACGATATGCCGATGAAGTAATTACAAACCTATACGGTCTCGAAGACCTTATAGGTTTAATCCAATC
>DASWTL010000437.1:0-17804 GCA_036402155.1 Sphingobacteriaceae bacterium
CTCCTGAAGATCTGATCCGGCGAAATATCTTTAAGATCATCGGACGCTTGTATCCGGGTATTTTACTTAGCCATCGTTCCGCCTTTGAGTATAAACCAACGGCTTCCGGAAATTTATTTCTCACTTCTACTTATCTCAGGAAAGTCGAACTCCCTGGAATTATCCTGAACATTATGCCTGGACCCGGACCAGTCACTAAGGATAACCTGTTCACCGAAGGCCTATATGTTTCTCACGAGGCGCGAAAGTTTCTGGAAAACCTGCAGGAATCCAGGAGACCGGGATCTGCCTCCAAGACCCTGACCCTGCCTGAACTGGAAGAAAAGCTGGAACAGGTAGTCCGTGTAAAAGGAGAAGAAGGTCTGAATGTCTTACGGGACCAGGCCCGCGAAACCGCCGCCCAGTTGGGAATGGAAAAGGAGTTCGAAAGGTTAAACAAGCTGATCAGCGCCTTGCTGACCACCAAGCCATCCGATATCCTGTCTTCGCCACTGGCTATTGCCCGTGCATTCGGCCACCCTTATGATCCAGTCAGGATCTCCCTGTTTGAAACCTTTTTTACTGACCTCCAGCAACGCCAGTTTCCAGCCGTTCCCGAGCGTAACACGACAGTGAAAGCCTTCCGCAATTTCGCCTTTTTCGAAGCCTACTTTTCCAACTTCATCGAAGGCACTAAATTCAAGATCGAAGAAGCTAAGCAGATCATCGAAACCGGCAAACCGATGGCCGCCCGTGACGAAGACTCCCACGACATTTTAGGAACTTACCAGATTGTCAGCAACCGCGCAGAAATGAGTCGGACACCGGAAAACCCGGATGAGCTGCTCGCCATGCTGCAATACCGTCATAAAATCTTATTATCAGCCCGTCCGCATAAAAATCCAGGGGAATTCAAAACGCAGAACAACCAGGCGGGCGATACTATATTCGTCGATTACCGGCTGGTCCACGGGACGCTCATTACCGGATTTGACTTTTACCGGGCTCTGACCGATCCCTTTGCCAAAGCCGCCTACATGATGTTCATGATCAGCGAAGTACACCCTTTTACAGATGGTAACGGAAGGATCGCCCGTATCATGATGAACGCAGACCTTGTCAAAGCAGGGCAAACCAGGATCATCATCCCTACAGTGTACCGGGAAGATTATCTGGGTGCCCTAAGACAACTTACCCGCAGGCAATTGCCAGATACCTATATCCGTATGCTGCAACGTGCCCAGCAATTCAGCGCCACGATTATCGGAGAAGATATGGAGCAAATGCACGCCATTCTGGAAAAAAGCAATGCATTCAAAGAAGGTGAAGAGCATATTCTCCAGTTTTAGTGCCTGCAAAAAGCATATTAGGGAATAATAAGTACAGGGCAAGCTTCATTTCACACCACCATATACTCACATATCTCCTTCGCTAACACCTTCATTGATCTGCTCACTTGTAATGAATATTAAAACAACTTCTCCTCCAACAGATTCTTCCAGAGAATAAAGCCTTTTGGGTCATCAGAATAATCATGCTTTTCCATTCCTCACCTTATCAGCTCTGATAGTGAAATGGATTCCGAATGATTGTGATGTTCTCATAAAATTGCTTTTTTAGCTTAAATTCATACAATACATCCCGTTTTTTGTATCAATTACAGGTAACACAGAGGTAACACAAACAGCCTGAAAACAAGGCCATTTTCGTTAACTTTTTAGGCTGTAAATAAAAGACATTCAATTACTTACATCGTTTTGTGTTACCTCAAAGGTAAAACTAAAAACAGGTAGTCGGATTGGTAACCAGAACGGTAGATTGATATGGATTGATATAGACTAAAAGAAAGCAAAAAACCCTGTAAATCAGATTGTTTACAGGGTTTTGAACCAGGATGAACTGGTGTTTCGTGCGCCCACCTGGGCTCGAACCAGGGACCAAAAGATTATGAGTCTTCTACTCTAACCAACTGAGCTATGGGCGCTGCTATTTTGTTTAGCGGTGCAAAGCTACATATTTTCGGTAATTATTAAAAGTTTCAACCTGTGCTTTGTAAATATTTTTAAATAACCGCAAAAAAGCATTTCAAATAAGTTCTACTAAAATGGTAGATTATATATATCTTTGGCCGCTATATGTCTCCCAAAAAACAAAAGGCTCATCAGGCAATGCCAATCTTTGTTGAAACCAGCAAACTCAATATACTGCTGATTGACAACGGAACCGATGCCCATGACCTTGTTAGCAGACTTAAAACCCAATTACCCGAGGCTCTTTTAACTCATTACAGCGATAATAAACTTTCTGCTGAAAATTACAAATCGTCCCGGCTCGACAAACACCATCTCATTATTGTTAACGAAGAAGATCCGGTTCTCAAACAAAAAATCTATGCAGACGCCATAAGTAAAGGCAAACTAATAGAAACAATTGGAAGCCCGGACCTAAGCAATTATCACTTAAATGGGGTTGCTCATCCAAAACAGGTTGGGATAAAACCGGCTCAGGCAAACAAGTTACAGGAAAAACGGTGGATCCGGATAGCGAATTGGTGCCTGCTGGCTCTAGCTTTCATGATCATTGGTCACTTTATATTTTCAAATATCTCAGTCGACCTGGTCTGGAAAGACATTGCAACCCATATCGATGATCGTTTTGTTTGGATGCTCGTAGCAGGATTTGCAGCACAATTAGTTGATGGCGCTCTGGGTATGGGTTATGGTGTGATATCTACTACAGTCTTACTATCTACCGGATTGAATCCCGCAGCTATCAGCGGAGCTATACATACTGCGGAAATGTTCTCCAGCGGTGCATCCGGTTATAGCCATTACCGCTTTGGGAATGTGAACATGAAGCTCTTCAAAACACTACTAATTCCTGGAATTCTTGGTGCTGTATTTGGCGCATTGCTCCTCAGTTATTTAGGTGAGCAAAATTCAAGATGGGTGCGCCCGGCACTTTCTGTTTACACCATGATTCTCGGAATACGGATACTGAGTATGGCATTCAGAAAAAAACAACCCCCTAAAAAAGTTAAACGCGCCGGTTGGCTGGCAGGCGCCGGAGGATTCTTAGATTCGTTTGGTGGCGGCGGATGGGGCCCACTGGTTACAAGCACGCTCATTTCAAAAGGCCGGACTCCACGAATCGTCATCGGAACGGTAAGTTTAACTGAATTTTTTGTAACAGTAAGCAGCGCCCTCACTTTTTTCCTTATGCTGGGTGTAAGTCATATTCAGGCAATTGCGGGCCTGGTTATCGGCGGATTACTTGGAGCTCCCCTGGCAGTACGGTTTGCAGGCAAACTACCGCTGAAAACCATGCTGGTTGGTGTCGGAGGAATAGTAATTTTGTCAAGTCTCTGGATATTTTACAAATTTATAGGCTCATAATCTTCCGGTGTGTATTCCAAAATAAAAAACATCATTTTCGATTACGGAAATGTAATATTTCTCATAGATTTTAAACGAACACAACACACTTTTACCGAACTCGGCATTAAAAATGTGGAACGGTTTTTCGACCATAAAGGTCACGATCCGCTATTTGACGACTTTGAAATCGGCCGGATCACGTCGGCGGAATTCCGCGACGGCATCAGGCGGATAACAGGAGCACCGGATCTCTCAGACTCACAAATTGATCATGCCTGGAATACCCTCCTTATAGGTGTGCCTCCCGTAAACCATGATATTCTTTTAAAAGTAAAAGATAAATACCGCACGTTCCTTCTAAGTAATAACAATGAGATCCATTACAACTGGATCATGAACTACTTGAATCAGGAATACCGGCTGGAGTCGAATTCAATATTCTTTGAAAAGGATTACTACTCCCATCTGATGGGGATGCGTAAACCTCATGCTGATATCTTCGAACACGTTATGGATGAAAACAACCTTAACCCGGAAGAAACCTTGTTCATCGACGACAGCCCGCAGCATCTGAAAACTGCTGCAGAACTGGGCCTGAATACCTATCTTCTCTCTTATCCCGAAACACTCGAACATTTCGTTACCCGCACTGGTATCATCTGACGAAACAACGCTGCTTCATTTTCACCAACTACGTGCTTAATACTAAATACTAAGTACTTAATACTAACTACACCCCAATAAACAAAACCTGTCTTCCCGTTGTTGTAATACCATGGCACAGATTTCAGAATACAACAATATGGTCGAGGCACTTGAAGACCTGAAAAAAGAGGGATATACTCACGACTTTAATATCCACAACAACTCACTGCATAGTGTTAACGGTGATATCACCTTAAGTCCGAGGGATTTCGAAATTGACAAGTTTTACCGTTTCGAAGGCATGAGCGACCCAGGTGACAATTCTATCGTATATGCTATCAGCGCACCGAAACATAATGTCAAGGGCACATTTGTAAACGCTTATGGGGTTTATGCTGATGATATTTCAGAGGAGTTATTGAAAAAATTAAATACACCCAGCGGGTAGGTTTAAGTCTAAAGTCCTGAGTATTAAGTCTAAAGTCTTGAGCACCAAGTCTTGGGTACCAGCGTTGGATTCAAGACCTGGATCACAAACAAACTCACGACTTTAGACTTTAGACTCTTTCAAGCCCCTTCGTTTCTTCTCGTTAATAATCAGCCTCAATTCCCTGCCGGTTTGACCTGAAATTGACGTATTTTCCTCTGCCCGTCTGAAAAGATATGGCAAAACCGCTTTTACAGGACCATATGGAACATACTTAGCCACATTATATCCGGCATCAGCCAGGTTAAAGCTAAGATTGTCACTCATTCCCAAAAGTTGAGAAAAATAAATATGCTTATGATCCCTGGGAACGTTATGAGCTTCCATCACCTCTACCAACTTTCTGCAGCTTTTTTCATTGTGCGTACCCGCTATCAATGCCACATGATCAATATTTTTAACACAATATGCACAGGCTTCATCATACTGATTATCAGTGGCTTCTTTATCCGGCTGTATAGGTGAAGGATATTCCAGCTCCCGGGCTCGTTCCCGTTCTTTTTCCATGTAGGCGCCTCTAACCAGCTTAGCGCCTAACATAAACCCTTCTTCTCTGCCACGGGTAACATCACGTTTAATAGCCGTCAACATATCTCTTCGGTATAATTGATAGGTAGTACACACGGCTACTCTATCACGATTATACTTTCTCATCATTTTCAACACGAGCTCATCAACCGCATCCTGGATCCAGGTTTCTTCAGCATCAATCATTACGGGCACACCTGCATCATAAGCTATTCTGCAAATTTTGTCAATCCGGATTTCTAATTTATTAAGTTCTTCAGTTTCCTGGGAAGATAACTCTTGCCTGGCAGTAATTTTTTCAAGAAGTCCGAACCTGGCCACACCTGTAGGCTTAAATACCGTTAATGGAATCCGTAGATCGCCTTTTGCCCGACCTATTGTCCTTATAATTTCTTCAGCTGTGTTATCAAAAACTTCCTCCCTTTCTTCGCCTTCAACAGCATAATCCAAAATTGTTCCTACTTTACCCATAGCTAGCTGATTAATAACCTGCTCGCATTCAGCAATCGTCTCCCCTCCGCAAAATTGTTTAAATACGGTCTTTTTAATAAGAGGTTCAAGCGGAAGCCCGAGCTTTAAACTCCAGTTTATAACAGGCGGCCCTATTGTGGTCAGGAAATTACTACTTATGATCTGAAACAACCAATATGCACTATTCAGGTCGCTGGAAGACTTATTCCGGAAAGCAATTTCTGTATCATCAAATGAAAGTTGACCGCTGTTCAGTCCAGTTTTTGTATCAGACATGGGTATGTGGAGATTTAGTTTACTAACATATTCAAGTTTCGTAAGTTTGCGCATGATCGAATTCAAACTTGAAGGTGAATTTATTCCGCTTATTCAGCTGTTAAAGGCCACCAATCTGGTGCAAACAGGAGGCGAAGCACAAATAGTTGTAAGCGATGGTCTTGTGAAATACAATGGCAGCATCGACTTTCGTAAGCGGCTGAAGGTAAAGGCTGGAGATCAAGTAGAGTTTGACAATCAAGTTATCTTAGTAAAATAATGCATCCAATTCAAAGCATCGGTTATCCGGTCCATTTCCAAAACAGCCTCGAAGAGATTAAAAACTTTATTTCGGGGGACAATTATTCAAAAGTATTTGTGCTGGTAGATACCAATACAGAGAAACACTGTCTCCCCCTGATTAAGCCTTACTTACCAAAGGACTATGACATCATTGAAATTGACCCGGGCGAGGAGAATAAAAATATAGATTTCTGTATCGGGGTATGGAAAATGCTACTGGATTTCGGAGCGGAGCGCAATAGCCTTCTGATCAATCTGGGTGGTGGTGTGATTACCGATATGGGTGGATTTGCGGCATCCACCTTTAAACGTGGAATTGATTTCGTTCAAGTGCCTACAACACTTCTTTCCCAGGTTGATGCCTCAGTGGGAGGTAAAACCGGGATCGATATGGATCATGTTAAAAATATCATTGGCACTTTTACCCAGCCTAAAGCAGTATTTATTGAAACCGGATTTTTAAAAACGCTGGATGAAAGCCAATTAGTTTCCGGCTATGCAGAAATGATTAAACATGGTCTGATAGCCGATAAAGCATACTTTGATCAGCTTAAAGTTGCAGATCCTCTGCATATTGAAGTTGAGGCTGTTTATCGCTCGGTTGAAATAAAAAACGAGGTGGTAACCGCTGATCCGTTCGAAAAAGGAAGAAGGAAAACATTAAACTTCGGGCATACCATCGGCCATGCTGTAGAAACCTGCTCATTAACTAAAAAGACAAATCCACTGTTACATGGCGAAGCCATAGCTGTGGGAATGATTTGCGAAGCATGGCTTTCACATAAAGTAAATTCACTTAGCGCTGATGAATTACAGGAAATCACTGCTGTGATAACTGCCAAATTTCCACGAAGTATGATCAGCGGAAATAATGCAGAGTTACTGGCTGTAATGCATAATGACAAGAAAAATGAACAGCAACGTATTGGGTTTGCGTTACTGAATAAGATTGGCGCCTGTGATTTCAACATCTTCATTGATGAAGATCTGATAATTGAAAGCCTTGAATATTACAGAAATTTAATAAACCCCTAGCCTTATTTGCTAAACTTAAAAAAAATATAATTTTTTTTTGAGGTTTTCATTTTAGTATGTACATTTGAAGACGCAAATAATGATGAGAAATACAAATGCATACTATTTTGGCTATTACTTTTACTTTAACAGTAGAAGCCGGGACTAGTACGCACTAATTACATAAAAAGAATTACGCAAAGTCCCGGCACACAGCCAGGACTTTTTTTTTATTGGGCAATGAACAAAAAAAGAGTAGCCATTCAGGGGATAAAAGCATCTTTTCACGAAGAAGCAGCATTCCGGTTTTTTGGAAAAGACATTGAAACAGTTGAATGCAGCTCTTTTAAACAAACCTGCGATGTCTTGCAGCAAAAGAAAGCTGATTATGTGGTTATGGCTATAGAAAATTCTATTGCCGGAAGTTTATTGCCAAATTATACGCTTTTAAGAGATTATCATTTCCCTATCATTGGTGAAGTTTATCTTCCAATTCAGTTGCATCTGCTGGCATTGCCGGGAGTAAAATTTGAGGATATTAAATTTGTACAATCTCATCCCATAGCCATCAGGCAGTGCATCGACTTCTTTGACGAGTTCCCTCATTTACAGATCATCGAAAGCACGGATACTGCCGCCTGTGCAAAACAGATCAGAGATGAAAATCTGATTGACACTGTTGCTATTGCAAATACATTGGCAGCAGAACTTTATGAACTTGAGGTTCTTGAACGCCGGATTGAATCTAACAAGAAAAACTACACCCGTTTTCTTATCCTGACAGATAAAGACAGTAGTGTGAAGGATGCCGATAAAGCTTCATTAAGTTTCCAGGTTGGAAATGAGGTAGGGTCGCTGTCTAAAGTATTGAACATTTTCGCTGAACAAAACGTAAATCTTACCAAAATCCAGTCGATGCCGGTACTTGGCCGTCGGAATGAATATAACTTTTATGTTGATGTAGAATGGAATAACCAGTCTGAATATGATGCTGCAATCAGGAAAGTATTAAAACACACTATAAATTTCACCATCATGGGTGAATACAAAAAGAACGATAAAGTATAAAAAGAACTCCATTAAATTAAAAATTATGAAACTAAATCTTGATATCCTGCCATTACAGTCGTGGGTAAACATCAAAAATGAGCCTTTGTTAATCTCAGGACCCTGCAGTGCAGAAACTGAAGATCAGTTACTTGCAACTGCACATCAGTTAGCAAAAACCGGAAAAGTGAGTGTACTGCGTGCAGGTATCTGGAAACCCAGAACCAGACCAGGTGAATTTGAAGGTATCGGAAGCATCGGCCTGGAATGGCTTAAGCGCGCTAAAGAAGAGACCGGATTGCCAACAGCGGTAGAGGTTGCCAATGCAAAACACGTAGAAGAAGCTCTTGCTGCCGGAGTGGATATCTTATGGGTTGGAGCACGTTCTACTGTTAACCCATTCACTGTTCAGGAAATTGCAGATGCATTACGTGGAGTAGATATCCCTGTAATGGTTAAAAATCCTGTAAACCCGGATCTGCAACTATGGTGCGGTGCGTTAGAGCGGATCAATAATGCAGGTATTAAGAAACTGGCAGCCATACACCGCGGATTCTCTTCTTACGAGAAAACTGCGTTCAGAAATGAACCGATGTGGGAGCTTGCTATTCAGTTAAAAACACTTTGTCCTGAGTTACCGATCATCAACGATCCGAGTCATATTTGCGGAAACCGCGAGCTTATTCCTTATATCTCTCAAAAAGCCCTTGACATGGATATGCAGGGTTTAATGATTGAATCTCATATCGATCCTTCTGTAGCGTGGACTGATGCGAAACAGCAATTAACTCCTTCGGCGGTTGCTGAGCTTGTGGATCATCTTACCTTACGTCATGCTGAAGTTCAGGGAAAAGAACTTACTGATAAACTTGCCGGTCTGCGTAACCAGATAGACAAACTGGATGATCAGATTGTTCAAAAAATGGCTGAGCGGATGGCTATCGTAGAGAAAATAGGCGAGTACAAACGGGATAACGATGTAACTATTTTGCAGGTTGGTCGCTGGGATGAAATTATTCATAAACGTACATCTTTTGCCAAAGCATTAAAGTTAGACGTAAATTTTGCAGGTAAACTTTTTGAATTGATCCATAGTGAATCTATTCGCAAGCAGACCGAGATCATGAATGATAAACCAGTTACTGAGGACCTGAAATGAGTTCCGGAAACCTTGTAATATCCGGGGCAAAAGAAAAGCTATCAGGAACAGTTCAGTTAACAGGATCCAAAAGCGAAAGCAACAGGGCTCTGATCATGCAGGCCTTAAGCGGCGGGAAGGTTAAAGTGGAGAACCTCTCGCTGGCTGCTGATACGGTTACGCTTGAGGAAATTTTAAACTCCAAACTAAAAACGCCGGGCCCCAGACTTATAGATGTTGGGCCTGCCGGCACAGCAATGCGGTTCCTGACTGCTTTTGCTACACTTCAGGAAGGAGAAATCACCTTAACCGGTACCGAAAGGATGAAACAACGTCCTGTCGGGATCCTCACCGATGCATTAAAAGAACTTGGAGCAAAAGTTGAATTTCCTGAAAAAGATGGCTTCCCTCCGGTAAAACTAACCGGACCATTGCAACAAATAACTAATAAAGTAACGATTAAAGGCAATGTGAGCAGTCAATATATCTCAGCTCTGCTTTTAATAGCTCCTAATTTACCCCAGGGACTGCATTTAACAATAGATGGCGAATTAACATCCAAGCCATACGTGGAAATGACCCTGGCAATGCTTGAACAGGCTGGTATCAGGCATCAATGGAATGATGATACGATCACTATTGAATCACAACCTTTTAAAGCGTCTGTTATACCTGTTGAGCCAGACTGGAGCGCCGCGTCTTACTGGTATGCTATGGCGGCATTAGCAAAAGAAGCAAATTTATTTTTACCCGGACTCACCCCATATAGCCTGCAGGGAGACAGCCAGATTGGAGAAATTATGGCGAATTTTGGTATCACTTCGAAGTTTATGCACGGTGGTGTGCTGATTATAAAAGAAGAGAAGCCACTCACAAGAAAGATCTTCGACTTTAAAGAATGTCCTGATCTTGCTCAAACCGTTATTGTGGTATGTGCCGCACTTGGCCATAATGCCACTTTTACAGGCCTGGAGACTTTGAAAATCAAAGAAACAGACCGTGTTAAGGCGCTACAGAATGAACTGGAAAAGATTGGCGTGAAGTTGATTGAAACCAATTTTACTTATAAACTGGATTGCAGCGGACTTCATTTTCCTGAAAAGCTAGAGGTAAAAACATATGAAGACCATCGTATGGCTATGGCTTTCGCACCGCTTGCCCTGGTTATCAAGGAGGTTGAAATCGAAGACTATCAGGTAGTTGAAAAATCATACCCCCATTTTTGGGATGATATGAAGAAAGTTGGATTTGAAATTAACTAGATTTGCGTAATTGCGTATTGAGTATTGCGAATTCTTAACGCATATACTCAGTACTCAATACTCAGTACTCAATACTAATATGTCAGGAAACTCATTCGGAAAATTATTTTGTATTACCACTTTCGGGGAATCACATGGCGCTGCTATTGGTGTTATCATTGATGGCTGTCCCTCAAATATTTCCGTAGACCCGGAATTCATTCAGTATGAGCTTGATAAGCGGCGGCCCGGCCAATCCAAAATCACCACTCAGCGGAAAGAAAGCGACACTGTCCAGATCCTTTCAGGAGTTTTTGAAGGAAAAACCACAGGCACTCCTATTGCAATGCTTATTCCGAATGAAGATCAGCGCTCTAAAGATTATTCGCATAATACAGATACCTTCCGGCCTTCACATGCAGATTATACCTATCATGTAAAATACGGTATCCGTGATCATCGCGGAGGCGGTCGCTCATCTGCCCGCGAAACTGCGGCCAGAGTAGCGGCAGGTGCTATAGCAAAATTGTTATTAAAGCACCTTGGGATTGAGATTTTTGCGCATGTTTCTGCTGTAGGTGATATCACAGCACCAAATCTGGATGTAAGTGACCTTAACGGATTAACAACGATAAGAGAAGATAACATAGTACGTTGTGCAGATCCTGCAACAGCAGCTCAGATGATATCGCTTATTGAAAGCGTTCGCAAAGATGGGGATACCGTTGGAGGAAAAATTTCCTGTATCATCCGTAACTGTCCTGTTGGTTTAGGCGAACCTGTCTTTGATAAATTACACGCTGATCTTGGAAAAGCTATGCTGAGCATTAATGCAGTGCATGGATTTGAATACGGTTCAGGTTTTGCTGGCGCTTCCATGAGAGGTTCAGAGCATAATGATATTTTTATTCCTGCACCAGAAGGACAGCAGGTGCGGACAGCTACCAATTTCTCCGGAGGTATTCAGGGCGGTATTTCCAATGGTATGGACATTAATTTCCATGTAGCTTTTAAGCCCGTTGCCACCATCTTACAGAACCAGGCTACAATTAATTCAAGCGGCGAAGCTTCAGAAATCCAGGGCAAAGGCCGCCATGATCCATGCGTTGTTCCCCGGGCGGTTGCTATTGTAGAAGCTATGGCAGCCCTGGTAATTGCGGATCATTATTTAAGAAATCTATCTGTAAAACTGGATGGGCTTCATTGATTAACAATCAATTGTTCTTGCGCTCGTTTGCAACGAGTGCGTAACTTGGTCTTGCGATTAAATCGCAAAAGAAACCCTTAAAACAACTTAGGAAACCTTGCTGAGTCTGCTTCACTCATCATTTCATACACCATCTCAATCACATCATCAACTGATGGTTTTGAAAAATAATCGCCATCCGATCCATATGGTGTGCGATGTGCTTTAGCTGTAAGTGTTCTGGGCTGACCATCCAGTAAATAATATCCCCCCTGCTCCTCAAGAATATGCTGTAATATATAAGCCGAGGCACCACCCGGAACATCCTCATCTACAACCAATAATTTATTTGTTTTCCGGAGGGATTTTCCCGAAAGATGATCGGTATCAAATGGCGAAAGTGTCTGCGGGTCAATAATCTCTACCGAGATACCCATATCTTCCAGTTCTTCAGCAGCATCCTCCACAATCCGCAGAGTAGAGCCATAGGAAACGATGGTCAGATCCGTTCCTTCACGTATGATTTCGGCCTTGCCCAGTGGCACTGTAAACTCGCCAATATTAAGAGGAAGCTTTTCCTTTAGCCTGTAGCCATTCAGATTTTCTATTACCATGGCCGGTTCATCAGATCTGAATAGTGTATTATACATTCCTGCAGCCTGGGTCATATTCCTCGGCACACAGATATGGATCCCCCGCATGGAGTGCAGGATCATACCCATAGGAGATCCGGAATGCCACACCCCTTCCAGCCTGTGTCCCCGCGTACGTATAATCAGAGGAGCTTTTTGCCCACCCTTGGTCCTATAACTTAATGTTGCAAGGTCATCGCTCAGAATATTCAGGGCAAATGTTACATAGTCCAGGTACTGAATTTCAGCAATCGGACGCAGTCCTCTGAGAGCCAAACCTATACCCTGCCCAATAATGGTCATTTCCCTGATTCCGGTATCCGTTATCCGCAGCTTACCATACTTAGACTGTAAACCTGCAAAGCCCTGATTCACATCACCGATCATTCCTACATCTTCACCAAAGGCAATGATTCGCTGATCTCTCTCAAAATTAGCATCAAAGCAGGCATTTAATATCTCACGGCCATCAATAATTCTCGTATGCGGACCATATTCTGCCTCTACAACCGTAACATTCCCCGGGCTTTCTAAAGATTCAGTATACAACTTAGAATTATAGCGCTCATAATTAATACCCATCTGTTGCTGGTACCAATCAATCAGGGCGGATTTAGATTCCGACTGTTCCTCCCGAAGTAACCGAATAGATTTTCTTACGGCATTTATAACCTCCTTACGGCCCGGATCTATGCCTGCGCGCAATGCCAGGGCAAGATTCTTTACCTCCTGATTATCTATATTCTCTGCAAAAGCGTAAAACTTCTCCGCATCTTCCTTTATTCCGGCATTAAAATTAACCCAGGCTTTCTTCTGACAATCACGAACATATATTTTTGCAGTTTTTTCAAGTTCATCCATCTCCTCTTCGTCTGCAATTGCCGAAGCTATCATCCATTTCCGCATCTGAACCAAACAATCGTACTCCTTTTCCCACAGTATGCGTTCTTTAGATTTATATCGCTCATGTGAGCCGGATGTTGAGTGTCCCAGAGGCTGAGTAATTTCAATCACATGGATCATTACCGGAATATGGTTTTCGCGGCATACCTGGATAGCCTGTTCATATGTTTCACACAAACCGGGATAATCCCAGCCCTTTACCTTAAAGATCTCGTAGCCTTCACCCTTTTCATCCCGCTGAAATCCTTTTAATATCTCAGAAATATTTTCCTTAGTTGTCTGATATTCAGCAGGTACTGAAATCCCATATTCGTCATCCCAGATAGAAATAGCCATTGGGATTTGAAGCACACCCGCGGCATTTATTGCTTCGAAGAAAACACCCTCTGATGTTGAAGCATTGCCAATGGTTCCAAAAGCAACTTCATTACCCTTTACTGAAAAGTTACTGAGATATTCTAAATTGGGATTATTCCTATAGAGTTTGGAAGCATATGCTAAACCTACCAGGCGTGCCATCTGACCACCGGTCGGCGAAATGTCAGAAGAACTGTTTTTTAATTCAACATGGTTCTTCCAGCTTCCGTCTTCATTAATTATACGGGTAGCAAAATGGCAATTCATCTGTCGGCCTGCAGAAGCGGGATCGGCTTCAACATCAGGATTGGCATAAAGCTGGGCAAAAAATTCGCTCAGTGTCAGCATTCCCGATGCAAATGCAAAAGTTTGGTCACGATAATAACCCGAACGCCAGTCGCCTGCTTTAAAGGCTTTAGCCATAGCAAGCTGAGCCACTTCTTTCCCATCACCAAAAATCCCAAACTTGGCTTTCCCGGTCAGTACTTCCCTGCGGCCCAAAATACTGGCTTGGCGGCTTTCAAAAGCTATTTTATAATCATTGATTACAATTTTTTTAAAATCGTTAAAGCTTAATTCTGCCACATCAAACTGATTAGTCACGTTCTCTTCTGCCTGCATAGTTTTTACCGTAGAGCGTCAAAAATAATAAAACGTTACTTAAGTAAAGAAACCCAATAAGATTCTGCCTGTAGAAATTACAGGCAATAATAGTTCCCGAAATACGTTATTGCTGTTCAAACGTAACTATTTCAAATTATTTTCGTTCTATTGGAATACTTTTTGAAATACTTATATTTGTATAAATCGATTATCGAAATGAGAAAATTAATGATTTTATGTGCCGCATTGATAGGTTTTACTACTATGACCGCAATGCAGACAGATAACAAGGCCGAATTTAAATTTGAGAAGGAAACTTATGACTTTGGTAAGATCAGCCAGGGCAAGCCGGTTACTGCAGAATTAAAGTTCACTAATATTGGTGAAGAACCACTGATTATCAGTACAGTTGAACCTACATGCGGATGTACTGTAGCTAATTACACAAAAACTCCGGTTAAAAAAGGTGAATCAGGCAGTATTTCTTTAACCTACAATGCAGCGGCAGTTGGTCCGTTTACTAAGGCGGTTACTGTAAAATCAAATGCCAGAACTCCGGTTAAGGTCCTTTATATTAAAGGAGAAGTTGAAACCGCGAGAAGCAGCAAATAAAAAATTTAAATATTAGTTCGAACCCCTTCGTTTCGGAGGGGTTTTTTTATTTTTACGGCCATGCCAAAAATTTCTACTAAAGGGATGCAGATGCCTGCCTCTCCTATTCGAAAATTAACACCTTACGCTGAACAGGCCAAAAAGCAGGGAAAGAAGGTGTATCACCTGAATATCGGACAGCCTGATATTGAAACTCCTGAAATAATAATTAATGCCATTAAGAATATTGATTTCAAAGTCTGGGCGTATACCCAGTCTGAAGGAAACCTGTCTTATCGCAAAAAGCTTATTGAATATTACAACAAAGCCGGCTATAATATCGGCATTGAAGATATTTTTGTAACTGCAGGGGCATCTGAGGCTATTGTAATAGCGCTGCAAACCTGTATGGACGACGGTGATGAAATTATTATCCCTGAACCCTTTTATGCAAATTACAACGCTTTTGCATGGATGAGTAATGTAGTGATCAAGCCGGTTCTTTCCACTATTGAAACAGGCTTTGCATTACCTTCAATAAGTGATTTTGAAAAACAGATCACCGCTAAAACGAAGGCTATTTTCATCTGCAATCCTAACAACCCGACAGGTTATCTCTACTCGTATGAAGAACTTGTGGAATTAAAGAAACTTTGCCTGAAATATGACCTTTATCTGTTTTCAGATGAGGCTTATCGTGAATTTTGTTATGATGATAACAATTTCTATTCTCCCATGCATTTGGAGGATATCGATGAAAATGTCATCGTGTTTGATAGTATTTCTAAGCGCTACAGCGCCTGCGGAGCCCGTTTAGGATGTTTTATCACGAAGAATAAAAAAGTGATTGAAACGGCCTTAAAGTTTGCTCAGGCACGTCTCAGTCCGGGTATGGTTGCCCAAATAGCAGCTGAAGCAGCTGTTGATACACCTGCAGCCTATTTTGAGACTGTAAATAAAGAATATACTGCGCGTCGTGATCTGCTGGTAAGTTCTTTAAATAAAATGGATGGTGTTTTTTGCCCCAATCCCGGTGGCGCCTTTTATGTAGTCGCCAGGTTACCAATTGATAATTCAGATAAATTCTGCCAATGGATACTGGAAGATTTTAACTATGAAAATCAGACTGTTATGATGGCTCCGGCTACAGGCTTTTACAGCACACCCGGGGCTGGCACAAATGAAGTTCGTTTGGCATACGTTTTGAATACAGATGATTTAAAGAATGCAATAAAATGCCTGGAAGTAGCGTTAGAGCAATATCCTGGCAGGATAATTAATAGTTATCAACTTGAAGATACCAATAGGTAACCTTTATTTGATAACTTTGAAAGCCGGGCCCGACCGGAATTGACAGGATGGATGATAAGTGTGTAAGCATGCAGCGCATTGAGAATACAGCGCTATAATCAGGATTCTCAAAAAACAACAGGCGAAAATAACTACGCTCTTGCTGCTTAATCTTAACCGAGTTAAGGTGGCCTTAGTTACACTTTAGAAGTGTAAGCAGGATGTTTCCCGGGAGCCATGTCTGGCGGCACCCGATCAGGAAGCACGGAAAAGCCGGAATAAGGAGGGAAATGCTTCGATTTCATCTCGAAAACTCAAGAAGCTAAGGACTGAGCAGGATGTTTGTAGCCAACTCAGTCTCGAAAACCAAATACAAGATAAGCATGTAGAAAGCGCATCTGGTCCCATGTTTGGACGAGAGTTCGAATCTCTCCGGGTCCACAAAAAGGCGAAGTATTTCTCGCCTTTTTTTATTTATAAACCTTTTGGCGCATTATTGCGTTCATTGAAAACTTACTGCAACTTATGAACTTATTGAATTAATTTAGTCCTCTCAACAAGCTTTCGTTATATTCTGGTTAAACCAATGGTGAAAAAAATATTATTAAGTTTATTCCTTGTTTTTATACTGTCTTATGATTCCCAGGCAAATTTCGATTTTAATACCAACTGCATAAATGCCTATCAAGCCATCTTTGATCTGCGACTTTCGGATGCCAAGACCTTGCTAACAAAGGAAAAGCAACAAAATCCACATAATGGGATAACGATACTTCTTGATAATTATATCGACTATTTTACACTTCTTGCTTCAGAGAATAAATCAGATTATAACCGTTTAAAATCTCTTAGGTCCGAGAGAATAAACGCGCTTGAAAAACAAGACAAAAACTCTCCTTATTATCTGTTTTCACAAGCCGAGATCAACCTTCAGTGGGGTTTGCTCAAAAGCCGATTCCACGACTACCTCTCATCAGGTATGGATATTAGACGTGCCGATAATTTGTTAAACGAAAATTCAGCAAAATTCCCGTCTTTTCTCCCAAACAAAAAAAGCTCCGCATTAATCGATGTAATTTTCGGCTCAATCCCATCCAATTTGAAAGGCCTGTTTTCTACACTGGGCATCAGTGGAAATGCAAACAATGGCATCAGGACATTAGAATCCCTGCCAAAATCGCTTAGCCAATCGCCATATAGTTTCTACCAGGATGAAGTTATTTTTTTTCTGTGCTATATCGAAACAGACCTGGTTCATAATAAAGCCAACTACAACAAACTCATAGCCCTAACCTCCTCTATGCGTAACACAAGCCTTCTTAAAACATATCTTCAAGGCTATATTTCTTTACGAAACGCGCATAACGACACTGCTATAAAGTATTTTTTAAAGCATCCGGGAGGTGACGGCCACATTGATTTTCCTCTACTGAATTATTATCTGGGAACTGCAAAGCTTAACCGTATAGATAATGATGCCCATCTTTACCTGGCCAGCTATCTTAAAAAGTACAAAGGGATCAATTATATAAAAGACGCATATCTGAAACTTGCCTATTATTATTACATACGTGGCAATAACAGCAAATACCATACTTTTCGGTCGTTAGTGAAAACTAAGGGAGGCCTTTATGATGAGAAAGACAAGCAAGCGTTAAAAGAAGCGAATGAAGGGAGCCCTGATATCGATCTGCTAAAAGCCCGCCTGTATTTTGATGGAGGCTATTATCCTAAAGCACTGTCCCAGTTATCCAATA
>DASWTL010000438.1:0-3589 GCA_036402155.1 Sphingobacteriaceae bacterium
TCGGACTTCTTGTATTTTCATTGTTCAATAGCTCAAATGTGTTTCTTTTATTAAAGGTAAAAGCGGCAGGACTTGACGATACTCTGGTTATTGGTATTTATATTTTTTATAATCTTATTTATGCCTTGTTTGCTTTGCCTGCGGGCATTATGGCTGATAAAATTGGTTTAAAAACAATGTTTATAGCTGGTTTAGCTCTGTTTTCTGTTGTGTATTTTGGTATGTCCTTCAGTACCAGGTTATACTCTTTTCTGGCTCTGTTCTTTATATATGGGATTTACGCTTCAGCAACGGAAGGGATTTCAAAAGCCTGGATCTCAAATATTACAGATAAGAAAGATACAGCAACTGCAATTGGAACGTACACTGGACTGCAAAGTATATGTACATTGATTGCAAGTTCATTAACAGGAGTTATATGGTTCCGGTTCGGTGCTGTAGCTGCCTTTATAACAACAGCAACCGCTTCCTTGCTGCTGATCATTTACTTTGTCGGCCTTTCCAAACCCAATCAGGAAAACATAGATGTTTAGAATAAACAATATTATGACTTCTGTAATTATACTTTTAAAAATATGCGTCGGCTATACAGGAAAGCCAGAATACCAAACCACAAAAACACATAGGTTATTGCAAACGCTTCAGAGCCATGAAGATCTCCGGCCCATGGAGCATAAATATTTTGCCAAATCCATGTTTTAAGGTCAGTAGCTGATCCGTTTGCCTGGCTCACTTTAATTACTTCCAATGTTCTTATACCCATTTTAGAACCAACCCATACCAGAATGGAGTTCACCCCAAATATTACAAAGGGTTTAGTCCACCATATGCTTTTGCGTACATCCACCAGCCAATAACACGAAGCAAGCATAACCAGTGAAATTCCACCCGTAAAGAGTATTAATGAGCTCGACCACAAATCCTGGTTGATTGGAAACCAGGCATCCCAAATCAATCCAAAGACGATGAGCACATTGCCGGCAAAGAAGAATCTGATGATCTTTTCGTGCGCAGTCTTGTCAGAACGAAGGGTTATTCCCGCTAATACACCTATTAACGCGCTTGCCAGGGCAGGAATATTTCCCAAAAGGCTTTTCGCTTCCCATGTTTTATTACCAAGATGTCCCGGCATGATTTTACTATCAATAAACTGTCCCCAATTACCAACAGGCTCAAGGACGCCGGCACCTACTCCGGGTACTGGTACAAATTTCATTAAGATAAAATAAGCTATAGTAATAATTCCTGCAGTAATGGCCAGTTGCCGGGGATTTAGCCAGAGGTAAAGCATGGAGCCCATAAGGTAAACAATCCCAATCCGTTGCAGAATTCCCATGATTCGAATGGTGGAAAAATCAAAATATGGATACCCATGAAGAAACAAACCCAGTAAAAAAAGTAATACAGATCTGCGTATGATTTGAAGGTACAAACTGACACTCCGGTTTTCCACTGCCAAACGACGCCTGTCTAAAGAATATGGAATTGCCACGCCCACTATAAAAATGAATAGAGGAAAAACCAGATCAGTAGGCGTCCAGGAATTCCAGGGTGCATGTTTTAATGGTGGATAAGCAAACTCCGGGTGGCCCGGACTATTTACCAATACCATAAAAACCAATGTTAAACCTCTGAAAACGTCAATAGAAAGTAATCGGCCCTCCCTTATTGCTAAAGTCGGGGGATTAGAGTTCTTGATCTTAATAGATTCAGAATGGGCGGATTCTTTATTATCATCTTTGAGGATTAATTCCTCATCCACATATCCGTGTTTCATTTTATTTTTTGGTTTATTGGTTAAATGAATAATGTTAAAATTTTTCCATTAACTAAAGTACATATACTTTAAGAAATATAAATATCTTTATTTAATAATTATTATTGTAAATAGCTGAAAGTGTGCATGGTATAATATTTTTTCGGGTTCAAAAATCTGTAGCAGGCACAAACTTTGTTGCACGCCAGCTATCCAATAAGTGTGTTATATGATTGAACAGTGCTGTCTCGATTAACCCTTCACATTGTCGTATTTGCACCGTCTTAAATCCTGATTATGGAAGTAATTTTGTTAGACCATTACAAGGAATATAAACCGAAAAATTAATCAACTTATCATGGAAAGAATATATCCCTGCATTTGGTTTGATGGAAATGCAAATGAGGCAGCCACTTTTTACTGCTCAGTTTTTACTAACTCAAAAATTACTATAGATACTCCTATGGTAGTAAATTTTAATCTGGACGGTCAGAAATTTATGGGTCTTAATGGTGGGCCGCAATTTAAACCCAATCCATCAGTATCCTTTTTTGTGGTTTGTGAGTCTCAAGCCGAAATTGACGAAGCCTGGGAGAAACTTTCACAAGGAGGCGAAATATTAATGCCTTTGAATAAATACGAATGGAGTGAAAAATACGGCTGGCTTCAGGATAGATTTGGAATAAGCTGGCAGCTATCTTACGGGAAGTTGCAGGATGTTGGCCAGAAATTCACCCCAACCCTTATGTTTACACAAAAGCAGGCAGGTAAAGCAGAAGAGGCTATCCAATTTTACACATCAATATTTAAAGATTCTTCCGTTAAGGGGATACTTCGGTATGCTGCCGGAGATCATGATGTAGAGGGTTCTGTAAAACATGCGCAATTCAGGCTTGGTAAAGATGTATTTATGGCAATGGACAGTTCACTGGCACATAAGTTTTCCTTTAATGAAGGAATTTCGTTCGTAGTAGAATGTGAAAATCAGGAAGAGATCGATTATTTCTGGAATAAGTTTACTGCAAAAGGTGAGGAAAGTATGTGTGGCTGGCTTAAAGACCAGTATGGAGTATCATGGCAAATTATTCCGGTCATCTTAGGGAATTTAATGGCAGATCCGCAAAAGTCACAAAATCTGATGGATGAAATTTTAAAAATGAAGAAATTAAATATTAATGAACTTGTTCAGGCATATGAACGAGGGTAAAGATAGAAATACAATGGCCGGACCAGCTGCAGAATTGCCAAAATCATCCATGTGGAATGAGCTAAAAAATGCTATTCGGGGTACAGAAGCCGATTATACAGAAATCGGTATGAAAAAAGCCATCTTTCTTCTGGCTGTCCCCATGATCCTCGAGTTAATAATGGAATCAACCTTTGCTGTTGTCGACATTTATTTTGTAGGCAAATTGGGTGCTTCGGCAGTAGCAACGGTAGGACTTACTGAAACTTATTTATTTCTGTTGTATTCTGTAGCAATGGGGCTTGCCACTGCAGTTACTGCTATAATTGCACGTAGAATAGGCGAAAAAAATAAATCAGATGCCGGAGCCTCAGCTATTCAATCTATTTTTCTGGCTATTTTGGCTTCAGTGCCTTTTGCAATAGCCGGCATTTTCTATGCTAAAGAATTACTTACCCTGATGGGCGCTGATGCGTGGGCAATTGAACATGGATATCGCTACACGCAATGGATGCTGGGTGGAAATGTTGTTATCGTACTATTGTTTGTAATTAACGCCATATTTCGGGGGGCGGGCGATGCAGCCATTGCCATGCGTATCCTTTGGATCGCCAACGGAATTAACATTGTATTGGACCCTGTACTTA